>CACXGV010000017.1 GCA_902767375.1 uncultured Erysipelotrichaceae bacterium | reverse complement strand
TATACTAGAGAGGTTTTTATATGAAGGAATATATTAAAAAAGTATTTAATATAATTAGTCATTTTATTAAATATAATAAACAATTTTGTTCTTTTATTATTCTTTCAATGGGGTGTAGTATATTTCTTAGAATATATACTAGTGGTAATACTAGTATAGGACCCTTTGTTTATGATTTAAGTATAGCAGTTATTTTGGGATCTTTTTGTTATTTGTTAAGGCCTAAAAAGCAATTTTATTATTTATTTGTATGGCTATTTTTACTATGCTTAGTTTGCATTATAAATAGTATTTATTATAAATTTTATAGTTCTTATGCCTCTTTTAGTTTATTTGCTTCTTTAGGACAGGTTGGAGAAGTAGAAAGTGCTTTATTTGAAAAGATTAGAATAGTACAATTTGTTTATCTACTCGCTTTGGTATTATTTGTTATAATAAATCGTAGACTTAATAATAAAGATTATTTTAATTTTATTCAAAAGATTGAAGATGGTAAAACTATTTTTAAAAAGCTATTTATTTTAGGCGCTGCTTTATTTGGAATTGGAGCAGTATGTACTAATGGAGGTGCTTGGAGTAGTTTAACTAAAGAATGGAATAGAGAATATACTGTTAATCATTTTGGTGTTTCGATGTATCAATTTAATGATTTTATAAATACTTTAAGACCTACTATTAATTCATGGGTAGGTTATGATGTGGCTTATAAAAAGTTTATTGATTATTATGAACAAAATACAATTAAGAGAAGTAATAATGAGTATACTAATATTTATAAAGATTCTAATGTTGTATTTGTTCATATGGAAAGTATGATGAGTTTTTTAGTAGATTTGAAAGTTAATGAAATAGAGATTACACCTAATTTAAATAAATTAACTAAAGAAGGAATGTATTTTAGTAATTTTTATCCTCAAATAAGTGCTGGTACATCAAGTGATACAGAGTTTACTTTAAGTACCTCATTAATGCCTTCATCTACAGGAACAGTATTTGTAAGTTATTATGATAGAGAATATCCAAGTATTCAAAAATTATTTAAAGATAAGGGATACTATACTTTTAGTATGCATGCTAATAAAGCTACGATGTGGAATCGAAATAAAATGCATGTTAGTTTAGGTTATAAAGATTTTTACTCTTTAACATCTTATGAAATAGATGAAGTAATTGGACTTGGTTTAAGTGACAAATCATTCTTTAAACAATCTATGCCAATACTTGAAAGTATTGAAAGCAATAATAGTAAATATATGGGGACTATTATTACTTTAACTAATCATACACCATTTGATAATGATGAAGCTTTTGAACAAATAAATTTAACTCATGAAGTTAGAAAATATAATGAAGAAAAAAGACATTATGAAACTATAGTATATCCTTATTTAGAAGATACTAAATTAGGAGATTATATTAGAAGTAGTCATTATGCTGATGAAGCATTAGGTGATTTTATTAAATATGTAAATGAAAGTGATTCTTTTGAAAATACAATATTTGTATTTTATGGTGATCATGATCCTAAACTTGCTTTATCTGAATTTAATTATTATTATAATTTTAATATGGAAGATGGTACTATCTTAAAAGAAGATGATGAAGGATATATTAATTATGATTATTATGCTAATGAACTTAATAAAAAGACACCATTAATTATTTGGAGTAAAAATAATAAATTAGAGACTAAAGTAGATTATTATATGGGTATGATTGATGTTATGCCAACAATAGGTAATATGGTTGGTTTATATAATAAATATGCTTTAGGTCATGATATATTTGAAATTAAAGATAATAATATTGTTAGTTTTCCTAATGGTAATTTCTTGACTAATAAGGTATACTATAGGAATAGTAAGGAAGAATATAAAACTTTAGATTCAAATACAATCTTAAGTGAAGATTATATTAATTATGGTAAGAAATATACAGATACTATTATAGATATTTCGAATGGAATAATTACTCATAATTTGATTAAGACTAGTCAAAATAAAGATGAAGCTAAAGAGATAAAATAGAGGTGGGCTATGAAAAAAAAGATATTATTATTTATTCTGATTATAGTATTTGTATATGCTATAGGAGGTTTTATTTATCTTAAGATGAATAAAAATGAACCAGAAGCAGTAGTTATATCTGATGTTGATAAAATAAAGGGATATGATTATACATTAAAGAGTAATGCAAGTGAGTTATATAAGACAGAATTTAAAATATTAAAAGATAATTTAGAAAAAGATAAGAATGATGAAGAATATGCTATGAGTATTGCTAAATTATTTATTATAGATTTATATTCTTTAAGCAATAAAGTTAATAAATATGAAGTTGGTGGAGTAGAATTTCTTCATCCTGATTATGTAGCTAATTATAAATTAAATGTTCAAAATACATTATATAAATATATGGAAGATAATTCTTATGGTAATCGTAATCAAAAACTTCCTTTAGTTAGTACTATTAAGGTATCTTCACATGAAAAAACAACTTTTAAAATAAAAGATACTTCATATGAAGGATATAAAGTTGAATTAGAATGGGAATATACTGAAGATTTAGGTTATGAATCTAAAGGCGAAGTAATTGTTATAAAAAATGATAATAAATATTTTGTAGTAGAGAAAAACTAATATTTAGCTAAGATAAAAAGTTCTCATTTATAGGTGAGAACTTTTTTTAGTCGTGCATATCTAGATCCATTAAAAGAATACCAATGTTTATTAAACTTGTTAGTCCAACTAGAGAGTAAACTATTCTTGGAATGACAGATTCAGCTCCAAATAAAGCTTCCACTAAGTTAAAATCTAGAAGACCAATAAGTCCCCAGTTAATACCACCTATTATAGTAACTGCTAAACATACTTTTTGTAATGTTGTCATAAATACCTCTTTTCTATTACTATTATTGACAGAATTTATTCTTTTATACTTGTTATGATAGAATTAAGTTCTTTTTTTATTTTTAAAAAATAATATTAGATAGGAGGTTTTATGAAAAAAGTTATATTACTATTTTTAGGAGGGTTAATTTTATTTAGTGGATGTAGTAAAAATAAAAATGATAATAATATAAAAGATAGCTTTGTTAAAGAATATGAAAAGAAAGAAAATTATTTAGTTAAAGGGACAATGGATATTATAAGTAATGAAGATACTTTTACTTATAATGTAGAAGCAGCTAAGAATAAAGATTTATATAGGGTAAATTTAGTTAATACAATTAATAATCATGAACAGGTAATACTTAAAAATAGTGAAGGGGTTTATGTTGTTACACCTAGTTTAAATAAAAGTTTTAAATTTCAATCAGAATGGCCAGATAATGGTTCACAAGGATATTTAATTGATTCTTTAGTTAAGGATATTAAGAATGATAGTGAAAGTACTAGTAGTAAAGATGGTGATGATTATGTCATACTTACAAAAGTTAATTATCCTAATAATGCTAATTTAGTTAAAGAAAAAATATATGTGGATAGTAAGAATAATTTAAAAAAGGTAGAAGTTTTAGATAGTAGTGATGTAGTTAAAATAACTGTTAAATTTAATAGTGTTGATTTTAAACCTACTTTTAAGAATGATTATTTTAAATTAGAATCTTTAATTGATAGTGAATGTTGTAAGGAAGAAGAAACTAGTAAAATTATAGATGATATAGTATATCCTTTATATTTACCAACTAATACATTTTTAAATAGTAAGGATACAGTTAATACCGATACTGGTAATAGAGTTATTTTGACATTTACAGGAGATTCACCATTTACTTTAGTAGAAGAAAAGACAGTTGCTAAGAGTGAATTTGAAATTATTCCGGTATATGGAGAACCACTTATGATGAGTGAAGTAGTAGGTGCAATGAGTTCTAATTCGTTATATTGGACTAGTAATAATATAGACTTTTATTTATCTAGTGATAAACTTTCAGGTACAGAATTATTAACAATTGCAGAAAGTGTAAATTCTAGTACAATAAGTGTTGTAGGAGAAAAATAATTTTTTCTCTTTTTATTTTAATTAATTTAAGGTAAAATAGAGTTAGTGGAAAAGAAGTGAGATTATGAGTAATATCATTTTAACAGGAGATAGACCAACTGGAAGATTACATTTAGGTCATTATGTTGGTTCTTTAAGAAGAAGAGTTGAACTTCAAAATAGTGGTAAATTTGATAAAATCTTTATAGAGATAGCTGATGCTCAAGCAATAACTGATAATTATAAGAATCTTGATAAGATAAGGGAAAATGTAATTGAAGTTGCGCTTGATTATTTAGCATGTGGAATTGATCCAGCAAAGAGTACAATATTTGTTCAATCAGGTATTCCTGAATTATGTGAACTTACATTTTATTATTTAAATTTAGTTACTTTATCTAGATTAGAAAGAAATCCTACTATTAAAGAGGAAATTAAACTTAGAAATTTTGAAACTAGTATTCCAGCAGGATTTTTAACTTATCCAGTTTCGCAAGCTGCAGATATAACTTTATTTGATGCTAATACAGTACCGGTAGGGGATGATCAACTTCCAATGATTGAACAAACAAGGGAAATTGTTAGAAGTTTTAATAGTATTTATGGAGATACTTTTGTTGAACCTAAAGCTGTTTTGCCAGAAACGGAAACTGAGTGTAGATTACCTGGTTTAGATGGTAAGGCTAAGATGAGTAAATCACTTGGTAATTGTATTTATTTAGCAGATGAGCCAGAGGTTATTGAAAAGAAGATTATGGGAATGTTTACTGATCCTAATCATTTAAGAGTAGAAGATCCTGGTAAAGTAGAAGGTAATCCAGTATTTATATATTTAGAGGCGTTTGCTAGAGATGAGCATTTTGCTAAGTATTTGCCTGAATATAAAAACTTAGATGAATTGAAAGATCATTATTCTAGAGGTGGTCTTGGTGATGTTAAGATTAAGAGATTTTTAAATAATGTTATTCAGGAAGAGTTAAAACCTATTAGAGAAAGAAGAAAAGAATTACAAAAGAATATACCGGGTGTATATAAAATACTTGAAGAAGGTACTTTAAAAGCTAGGGAAGATGGTATAAAGAAAATTGAAGAAGTTAGAAGAAAAATGAGAATTAATTATTTTGAAGATAAGGATTTAATTAAGGCTCATACAGATAAATATTTAGATAATTAATTGACTTTTTATTTAAAAGTGCTAAACTATGGTTATAAATGTTTTGATTAGGACGAGATTGTTATTCGATTTCTTATAGAGAGATTGCATTTGGTGGAAGCAATTAGAATAGATAATAATTACTACCTATGAACTGGACTCGAAAGATGTTCCCGGCTAAGCCGTTATAAGAATTAAGATAATTAAGGGATGGTACCGTGCTTAAGCACTCCTTGGGACCATCTTTTTTATTTTAAAAAAAGAAAGAAGGAAGAAAAAATGATTAATATTAAAGAAGATGAAAGATTAAATAAGTTAAATCACTCTTGTGCACATTTAATGGCGCAAGCTGTTAGACACTTATATCCAGATGCTAAATTCTGGGTAGGACCAGTTATTAATGAAGGGTTCTATTATGATATTGATTTAGGAGATAAAGTATTAACTGATGAAGATTTACCATTAATTGAAAAAGAGATGAAAAAGATTTCTAAAGATGGAAAAAGAATAGTTCGTCATGAAATTAGTAAAGCCGAAGCTTTAGAAATGTTTAAAGATGATCCATATAAAATAGATTTAATTAATAATATGGATGAAGGAGATACTGTTATTAGTTGTTATACTCAAGGAGACTTTACTGATCTTTGTAGAGGGCCTCATGTAGATACAGTTAAAGAACTTAAGCATTTTAAATTATTAAAGTTTAGTGGAGCTTACTGGAAGGGTGATGCTAATAATAAAATGCTTCAAAGAATCTATGGAGTTTGTTTTGAAAATGAAGAAGATTTAGAAGCATGCTTAAAAGAGATAGAAGAAGCTAAGGAAAGAGATCATCGTAAATTAGGTAAAGATTTAGGTATCTTTATGATTTCTGATTTAATAGGTAAAGGGATGCCTTTATATTTACCAAATGGATATACTTTATGGAGAAATTTACAAAATTATATTACAGATAAAGAAGTATCTTATGGTTATAAGCATGTTCATACTCCAGATGTAGGAACTAAGCAATTATATGAAACTTCTGGTCACTGGGATCATTATAAAGATAATATGTTCCCTGCAATGGAAGTTGATGGAGAAACTTATGTTTTAAGACCAATGAATTGTCCACATCATATGGTTATTTATGGTAATGATATTCATTCTTATAGAGATTTACCTCTTAGAATAGCAGAAGTAGCTAATGATTTTAGATATGAAGCTGCTGGAGCTTGTAAAGGTTTAGAAAGAGTTAGAGCAATGACTCAAAATGATTCACATATTTTCTGTAGACCTGATCAAGTTGAAGAAGAGTTTAAAAGTGTAGTAAATCTTATTATGGAAGTATATAAAGATTTTAAAGTTGATGTTAGTAAATTTGAATTTAGATTATCTTTAAGAGATAAAAATTCTAAAACAAATAAATACTATGATGATGATGAAATGTGGGATAAAGCAGAAAGTGCTTTAAGAAAAGTTTTAACTGATATGGGATTAGATTTCTTTGAAGCTAAAGATGAAGCAGCATTTTATGGACCTAAGTTAGATGTTTTAGTTAAACCAGCTGTTGGACCTGCTGTAACTATTCCAACTGTTCAATTAGATTTCTTACTTCCTAAGAATTTTGAATTATCTTATATAGATGAAAATGGAGAAAAGAAAACTCCAGTAGTAATCCATAGAGCTATTTTAGGTTCTATAGATAGATTTATTGCTTTCTTGTTAGAAGAAACTAAAGGATCTTTACCATTATGGGTTGCACCTGTTCAAGTTAAGATTTTACCTGTAAGTAATGAGTATCATTTAGCTTATGCTAAAGAAGTATGCGAAAAATTACTTAAAGAAGGTATTAGAGTAGAACTTGATGATAGAGATGAAAAAGTTGGTTATCGTATGAGAGAAGCAGTTGTTAAAAAGATTCCTATTGTACTTGTTTTAGGCCAAAGAGAAGTAGATGATAAGAAGTTATCTTATCGTTTAAGAGGTAGTGAAGAAACTACAACTGTAACATATGATGAATTTGTTGAAATGGTTAAAAAAGATATAAAAGAACGTAATTAATACGTTCTTTTTAGATACTTGATAAAAACAATAGTTTGTGATAATATGTATATAGATGAGGGAAACTTCATAAAATAAAAAAGGATACGTTTGATTGCTCGAATCAGACGTAATCCCTCTTTGGATTCATCTGAAATCAACTATGTTGAAATCAGATGTTTTTTCTTTTTAGTAAAATAAGTTATACATTAGTATAAATATTATAATAAAAAGAAGGAGTATAATGATAAATTGAGATTTTTCTCTTTTTGTCATAATATCACCTCCCTTCATATTGAAGGGAAAACATCTGATATATTTCAAACGTATCCAATTACAATTATATCAAACAAATGTACTTAATACAATATAATTATAATAATATTTCTATTATTGACCTAGTAAGCATTTAATGTTAAAATACAGGTATAAACGAAGAGGAAGAGAAGTAATATCTTAAACTGTTTAGAGAGAGTCTATGATGGTGGAAAATAGATAATAAGCAAGGTATGAATAACACTTCGGAGTGTCTTATTGAACAAAGTAAATAAGAACGTATGGATGCGTTAAATCCTAAAGTGATCTATTAAGATAAACTGGGTGGTACCGCGGAATTTACAGTATTTCGTCCCTTTTGGGATGTGATACTGTTTTTTATTAGAAAGGATGATTTTAATGGATATTAAAGATTTGTTTAAAGAAAATTATATTGGAAAAGATGTAGTTATTTCAGGATGGGTTAGAAACCATCGTAAACAATCAAATTTTGCTTTTATAGAGTTATCTGATGGAACTACTATTAAAACATTACAAGTAGTTTATACACCAGAGATAGAGGATTTTGAAAAGATTAATAAAGTTTTAGTAGGATCAGCATTGGAAGTCCATGGTAAAATTATTAAATCCCAAGGTAAACAAGATTTTGAACTTGCTGCTGATAGAATTTTGGTACTTGGAGAATGTGATGAAACATATCCAATTCAACCTAAAAGACATACAAGAGAGTTCTTAAGGGAACAGGCTTATTTAAGACCAAGAACCAATCTTTTTAATGCAGTATTTAGAGTTAGAAGTGTTGCTGCTGCTGGAATTCATGAGTATTTCCAAAAGAATGGTTATGTATATTTTCATGCTCCAATTATAACTGCTAGTGACTGTGAAGGAGCAGGAGAAATGTTTCAAGTTACAACTTTAGATTTAAATAGAATTGCTAAAGATGGTAAAGTTGATTATTCTAAAGATTTTTATGGTAAGAGTGCAGGTCTTACGGTATCTGGACAATTAGAAGCAGAAACATTTGCTACTGCATTTAAGAAAACTTATACTTTTGGACCTACTTTTAGAGCAGAAAACTCTAACACTAAAGTACATGCTTCTGAGTTCTGGATGATTGAACCAGAGATTGCTTTCTGCGATTTAGAAGGTGATATGGATATTATGGAAGAAATGCTTAAGTATGTTGTTAAGTATGTTTTAGATAATGCTAAAGATGAAATGGAATTCTTAGATAGTTTTGTAGAAAAAGGTTTAATTGATAAATTAAATAGATTATTAAATAGTAATTTTACAAGAATCGATCATAAGGATGTTATTAAGCTTTTAAAGGAATCTGGCCAAAAATGGGAATTTGAACCTGAATATGGACAAGATATTGCTAAAGAACATGAAAAGTATATTACTGAATACTTTAATGGACCGGTATTTATTAAGAACTGGCCTAAAGATATAAAAGCTTTCTATATGAAACAAAATGCTGATGGAGAAACAGTGGCTGCTGTAGATCTAGAAGTGCCTGAAGCCGGAGAATTAATGGGTGGCTCTCAAAGAGAAGAAGACTATGATAAACTTCTTACTCGTATGAAAGAACTTGGTATGGATGAAACTGAACTAGATTGGTACTTAAATTTAAGAAAATATGGTACTTGTGTTCATTCAGGATTTGGTATGGGATTTGAAAGATTATTAATCTATTTAACAGGGGTAGATAATATAAGAGATGTTATTCCTTATCCAAGAACACCTGGTAATTGTTTATATTAATCTTGAAAAAATAATAAAAATATGAGATAATCACTATATAAGGATAGTGATTTTTTCATGGATAAAAAATCTAAAAATACACTAATAGTATCAATCATAGCTTTAGCACTAGTCTTGATAGGGGTAACCTATGCATACTTTAGTGCTCATATAACTGGATTAGAGAGTGCTTCTGTGCTTAGATTAACATCAGGCAGAATGGGTATAACATATGCTGAAGGTGATGAATCCGTAGTAGCAAATAATATCTATCCTAGAGAAGAAGAATGGATCACTAAAACAATAACACTAACTGGGACAAATACAACAGACCAAGAAATGAAGTATGAACTTGGATTAAATATAATAGAAAATACATTTAAAGGAGGACAATTAACTTTTGATTTAACAGGAGTAGGAACTAACGGGACTAAGATAGCAGATATAACTGGTAAATCAATAGCTAAATCAAGTGGATTCTTTAAATTCGGGACGGGTTCATTTATCAATGCAGATGGAGATACCCATGTATATACCTTAAAAATATACTTTAAAGATAATGGTAAAGATCAAAATATGAATCAAGAAGCAGTATTTAATGCCAAAGTAAATGTAAGAGAGTATGGAACTACAATAGCAACAGCCAATCAAAATCATAATGGTAAACATTGTTATACTGATAACTATGTTGAAGGGGTAACACCTGCAAATGGCACAACTTATGTAGATGGTCAATATACATATAGATATAATATGTATGGAAATTATTCAAATGGTTGGGATTCAGCGCCATCGCAAAATGGATGGGGCGTTATGTTAACAGATAAAACTTCAACCAACCCAGTAACAACCGAGTTATGCGCCTATATAAATGAAAAACCTGTTGTTAAAATGAATTACATGTTTCGCCAAAGCCAAGCCACCAGTATAGACTTAAGTAGTTTTGATACCTCAAATGTAACAAATATGTCACAAATGTTTCATTCAAGTAAAGCAATCACTATTGACTTAAGCAGTTTTGATACATCAAATGTAACTGATATGAGTTCTATGTTTTTTCAAAGCCAAGCCACCAGTTTAGACTTAAGTAGTTTTGATACTTCCAATGTTACAAATATGCCATCTATGTTTTACGGGAGTCAAGCCACAAGTTTAGATTTAAGTTCATTTGATACCTCAAAAGTAACTAGTATGGGTTCTATGTTTTACATGAGCAAAGCACAATTTTTAGACCTAAGTACCTTTGATACCTCAAAAGTAACTGATATGACTTATATGTTTTCAAATAGCCAAGCTACAAGTCTAGATTTAAGTAGTTTTGATACCTCCAATGTAACTAAAATGAAGCAAATGTTTTATGGAAGCCAAGCCACAAGCATAGACATAAGTTCATTTGATACCTCCAATGTAACAAATATGTCTAGAATGTTTGAAGGCTCAGGTAGGCTTTCAAGGCTGTATGCTTCCTCTGGTTTTGTTTTTACTTCATTAAATAATGATTCGCCTATGCCTAATCCTGATGGTTCAACGCTAATGTTTTATGGCTGTACTTCTTTGGTAGGTGGATTAGGTACTACATATGATTCAAGTCATACAAATAAGGAATATGCTCATATAGATGGTGGGCCATCTAATCCAGGATATTTTACAGCAAAATAAAAAGACCTTATGGTCTTTTTATTTGTATATACCAATGTATTGTTTCTTTTTGCCTTTTCTTATGATGTATACTTTATTATCAATAGCATTTGATTTAGAGATGATTTCATTTTCATCAGTATGTCTTTCGTTGTTTAATGAGATAGCTCCTGATGAAAGCATTTCACGCGCTTCTCTTTTACTTGAACAAATTTCTGTATTAACAAGTAAATCTATAAGTGGAGCATTATCTTCTAATTCAACAGTTGGCACTTGGTTAGATGCTTGAAGTAGATCTTGAGCGGTTAATCCTTCTAGAGAACCCCCAAATAAGGCTTCACTTATTTGAACAGCTTTATTAAATTCTTCTTCACCATGAAGATCAGTTATGATTTCACGTGCTAAAGTTTTATGAGCAATTCTTAAGTGTGGGGCTTCATTATGCTTCTTTTCAATTTCCATTATTTCATCTGGAGTTAAGAATGTTAATTTTTTTAGATAATCTATAATCATTGAGTCTTCTAAGTTGATTAGATATTGATATAGTTCATAACTTGATGTTTTATTTTTATCTAACCATAAAGCGTTACCTTCAGTTTTACCAAATTTTTTACCAGTTGAATCAGTTACTAGTGGCATTACCATACCATATGCTTCTTTATCTAGTTTCTTTCTGATTAATTCGATACCAGAAGTAATATTACCCCATTGATCTGAACCCGCTACTTGTAAAGTACAATTTCTGTTTTCATATAAATATAGGAAGTCTAAAGCTTGAAGAATCATATAACTAAATTCAGCATAAGTTATACCTGATTCCATACGACTTCTTACTTTATCTTTAGCAAGCATATAGCCAACATTAAAGTATTTACCATAATCTCTTAAGAAATCTATTACGTTAATGTCTTTAGTCCAATCCCAGTTGTTAACTACTTCAAAGCCAAAGATTCTTTCAGCTTGTTCAGTTAATCCTTTAATATTATGATCTACTTCTTCTTTGGTTATCATTGGTCTTTCTGAGTCTGGTTTAGGATCACCGATAAGACCAGTTGCGCCTCCAACTAAAAGTAGGGGATGATGACCATGCTGAGCTAATCTTTTTGAGATTAAAAATGATGAATAATGGCCAATATGCATTGAATCAGCAGTTGGGTCTGTTCCAATATAAAAAGTTAATCCTCCTTCATTTAATTTATCAATTAAATCAGGACTAGATATATCTTGAACTAGACCTCTCCATACAAGTTCATCATAAAATGTCATTTTTTCCATAAAATATCCTTTCTAAATAAAAAAAGCCCATATTCTAGGAACGCTTATGCGCGGTACCATCCTAGTTTATGATGCTTCATACACTTTTTTCTTTAACGCTGATATGCGATTTGGTTCCAGAGTCGTAAATTCCTTCAACACCAATTAACGTAATTATATCAAACTTAAAGGCAAAGTCAATAAATTATTTGACTTTTAACCCTAAAAATTATATATTACATGTGATTAGTTCTTTATAAAAAGGGTGAAGAAATATGCAAATTAAAGATCTATATTTATCATTTGGAGTACAAACAATATTTGATGATGTTAATTT
>CACXGV010000016.1 GCA_902767375.1 uncultured Erysipelotrichaceae bacterium | reverse complement strand
TCTTGAGTATGAAATATTATTTTCACGACAAGCTGCATTAATTCTTGTAATCCATAATTTTCTAAAGTTACGTTTATTTTGTTTACGATCTCTATAAGCATATGCTCCACTATGGAATGTTTGTTCTTGAGCTGTTTTGAATAATCTATGTTTAGATCCAAAATAACCTTTAGCTTGTTTTAAAACTTTTCTTCTTCTGTTTTTAGCAACAGATCCGCCTTTAACTCTTGCCATAATTTACCACCTAGATAACAGTTTTTAATCTGCTAGCTTCTCCTTTCGCTAATGTTCCTTGTTTTCTTCTTTGTCTAATTTGTTTACTTGTATCTTTAGCTGTTTTATGGTTTCCACCAGATTTTTTATAAGTTAAAGATCCATTTTTCTTTTTCTTAAGCACTTTAGATGATGCTTTGTGTGTTTTTTGTTTTGGCATAATAATTTCCTCCTTCTTATTTTTTAGGTGCTAGTATCATCGTCATTTGTCTGCCTTCTAATTTAGGCTTTTGTTCAATAATTGAAACTTCATCTAATTCTTCAGCAAATTTTTCTAAAACTTCACGGCCTAATTCTGTATGGGCCATTTCACGTCCTTTAAATTTTAAAGATACTTTAATCTTATGTCCTTTAACTAAATATTCGCTTGCATTTTTTTTACGAGTATTAAAGTCACCAACATCAATCTTAACTGAAAGTTTATATTCTTTCATATCTTTATTATTGGCACGTTGATTTTTTAAAGCTTCTTTTTGCTTTTTTTGTTTTTCATAGCGATATTTGTTGTAGTCCATTATCTTTCCTACAGCACGATCACTACCTGCATTCATTAGAACTAAATCTAATCCTGCATAATTTGCTAAAGTTAGAGCATCTGCTAGTTGTTTAGTTCCTAGCTGTTCTCCATTTGGTCCAATTACCATTAACTCGCTTACCTTAATTTGTTCATTAATTGGTAAGTCATCTTTTTTGACGTTTGCTATTGCCACACACCTCCAAATATCAAAAAAGGTAAATACTTACGTATCCACCTAATAAACCCAATTCACTTATATTTAAATATAAATTTTATGGCTTTTAACCTACCAGCTTATTTACCAGTCAGGTGGATGTGGATACATCTCTTTCCTTTTTTAAACACTAGTATTATAACATTTTGTACTAGTTTGTCAAGTAATATTATGTTTAATATTTTACTTTTATACATATTTTTAATATAATTTAATTATAGATGATAAACTAGATAGGAGTTTTTATGAAAAAGATATTAATAGTTATTATAATTTTACTTTTAGGAGTTATTTTCTTTATTGGAGTATATCCATTAATTAGACCATCAAAGACTGTACCGGTTACCCCTACTTATAATAAAGATAATGTTAATATAAATTTAGAAGATAATTTAAAGTCTAAGGGTATTAGTCCATTAACACTTGATGATTTAAAACTTATTTTTAAAAGTGATGTAGATAGACCTGATTATGGAAAATTTGAAATAGATAATAGAAATGTCTACGTTGATTATAAAAAACAAGAACTTTCTATTATGAAACCGCAGAGCGCTAAAAAAGAAAATGAATTTACTGTTTATAAATTAAATGACTATTATTTATTAACTATTTCTGATTCAACTGACGGTTTTAAATTCACAATATATGATCAAGATATTAAGGAAGTTTTTGCAGATCTTTGTGAAGGTCAAATAGCTTTTACGAAAGAATATGTATACTACTCTACTTATGAATGTAATAATAGTCAAAAAGAAGTGCATCGTTTAAATCTCGAAACAATGCACTCATCACTTGATTTTTACTTAGATCATTTAGCTGGTTGGAAATGTTAATTTAATGATTTTTCTTCTGATTTGCCATACCTATCTATAATTAGATAGGTATTTTTATTTATGTTGTATTCTTCTTTTAAAATACCCGTGTCATGAAGAAAATCAATTGTTTTTTCATTGGCTATAAAGGTTCCTTTAAAGTTTTGGAAAAAAGATACTATTTCTTCGTTATTTAATAAATCTAATGGCTCTTTTAAATAAATAACATTTGCAGGAGTTAATCTATTTATATTTAAATAAATAGGATTTTTATCATTTATTAAGCCTTCGGATGATACTTCTATGATATTGGTAAGGGATAATTGTTTTTCTAATTTAGTATAATCTGTATCATTTACTAAATAAATTTCTTCATAATTATTAAAGGGATTTAAATAAAAATAATCAAATATTTTATCATTAACAATGTTTTCTCTTGGTTTATAATACTGAGCCATAATAACACCTTCTAGATATATTTTAACATAAAAAAGCCATACTATTAATAGTGATAATATGAATTATAGAAAGATTATTAATAATAATTATAAGAATATTCCAGATTTAATATATCGTAAAGTGAGGTATAATCTTTTTTATGTTCATATATACTATTTAGAAAGTTTATCTTCCTCTGATAGAGTTAATAATTATATATTAGATAATATTACAAATAATTATCGAAATAAAGGTTTATTAAATATTTTGGCAGGATCGAATGTAAAAATAGTTTCTATTGATGAGTTTAAAAAATATATTTTTAGTGGGTATACTATTATTATTTATTTAAATAAAATATATGCAGTTGAAACTAAAGCAGAACTTGATAGAGCAATAGCTCCTCCCTCAATTGAACAAGACCTATATGGTTCTAAGGATGCTTTGGTAGAAAACATTCAAAAAAATATTGGACTTATTAAAAGAAGGATTAAATCTAATCATTTAAAATCAATTAATTATGAAATTGGAGAATACACATTAACTACTACTACCTTATTATATGTAGAAACAATTGCTAGAGATAGTTTAGTTAAGGAAACTGCTGAAATACT
>CACXGV010000015.1 GCA_902767375.1 uncultured Erysipelotrichaceae bacterium | reverse complement strand
TTAGCTCAGCAGGTAGAGCATTTGACTTTTAATCAAAGGGTCTGGGATTCGAATTCCCAACGAGACACCATTTAAAAATAAAAAGAAAGCTATTTGCTTTCTTTTTCTTTGTCTATTCTTTTAATAGTTTCATCTATCCAAGATTCTAAATTATTATGAAGTGGTAAAAAGCCACTAATACTTTCATTTACTTTTTTATTTTCACTAGCATTGTTATCATAATTCATATTCTTAATAGATAAACTAAGATGTTTCTTATCTTCATCAATACCAATAACATTAGCATATATAGTTTCACCTACATGTACATAATCATTAACATCTTTAATAAAACTATTATCTATTTCTGAAATATGAATAAGGCCAGTATAATCATCATTAACTTTAACAAAGATGCCATATGACTCTACTCCAGTTACCTTAACTTCAATAATATCTCCTATTTTAAATGAACTCATAATTCACCTCACACCCCTATTATAGCATTAACCAGCAAAGTATGCTATAATTTCTATAGGTGATTTTAATGGAAAAAAACGCAGAAGAAAAAATTAAAGAAATAATAGATGATATGAGACCATACTTAAATGCTGATGGTGGCGATATTGAATTTATAAAATTTGAAAATGGTACTGCTTTTGTTAGATTATCTGGAGCATGTGCTCATTGTGGTTTACAAGATTCTACTCTTCAAGATTCTATTCTAAGATCATTACAAGAAGAAGTACCAGAAATAAAAGAAATTATAAATGTTGAGATTTAAGAAACCAAAGATTAATCTTAATATCGATATATGTTCTTAACCTAGAATATATCTTTGAAAGTAAAGCTTCATAGTCTTTACTTTTTTTCATATAATCAAAAATTTTGTTATTAACCTCCCCTTTTTCAACATATTCATCATACTCATAGAAAAAATATGATGGATATAATAATCTTAAAAAGAAATAGTTTCCTAAAACTTCATTAAATTTTATTTTATCAATCATATTAAGTATTTCATATTCTGTTAAAATATCCTCAAAATAAGCATATTTAATATATTCCGCAATATCTCTAACCTCTATATCAACAATAATATTTAAAGGATTATAATAATCTATTCCTTTTATAGGTAAAGATATTCTCTTATGAGATAAAGTATATTTAATATCTTCTTTGCTAAACATATCAATAAGATTATTAGCATAACTAATTCCAATTTCTGCAAGACCAATATAATATTGAAGAGCATATTTTACACTAATATCTTTAACATAATCCATTACTTGACTCTCATAATAATCCACTCTTTTGCTCCACACATCAGCCCAGTTAGAATCTCCTTTAAAAGAATAATTATTAAAAGAAAAAATACTTATCTTTTTCGTATTATCGAATCTAACCTTTAATAAACAATATTTTTTTTCATCATAAAGAACATAAGGTTTATTCTCTTTAGTCATAACCACCAAATGATAAGGGATGTCAGTAGTATTTAAAAGATTTATTATTTGTTCAAATTCAACTTCATTATTAATTATTTCGCTAAACAAAAATAAACTATTACTAGAATAAACTAAATAATCATTATCCTTTTTTTCCATTTTTTCTGGAACTATACCATAATAATAATTAATAATACTTTCCATATTACTATATATGAAAAAAACTAGGTTTTATAACCTAGTTACATATGCATTGTATTTTCTTTTGGCGTTTGAGTTCTTTCGGCAATCTTAACTTTTAAATCAGCAAATCTTACATATAGATTTAAAAGATCTTTTTCAAATGCTTCAAGCTCATCTTCCAAAGATACAGATGCTTCTACAGTTGGAGCTTCTTGAACATCTGCTTCAGGTGCTATTTGAGTATTAGCATCATTAAATAAATCTGCTGCTGAATTTGTAGGTACTTCAGCTTCTACTGGAGTATCGAACATATTATTAGTATCTACTTCCTCAGGAGCAGCTGGGGTTTCAGGCATAACTGGCGCTGCTTCAGGGGTTGGAACATCGAACATATTAGCCACTGAATTTTCAACTACCTCAGGTTGAGCAGGTGCTTCTGGCATAACTGGAGTATCTGCTACAACTGGTTCAGTTGGAGCATCAAATAAATTTACTGCTGAATCTGCTGGTATTTCAGGTTGAGCAGGTGCTTCTGGCATAGCTGGTGCTGCTTCAGGGGTTGGAACATCAAACATATTAACATTAGTATCTGCTCCATCGGCAAATGTTGTTGGTCCTGCAACAGGATCTTGAACTTGTTCTTGAACTACTTCAGCCTCAGGTGCTACTGGTTGAGCAGGAACCTCAGGTGTAACTGGCGCAGGTGCCACTTCAGGAGCAGCTGGCATAGCAGGTGCTGCAGTTTTAACTACCTTTCCATCATAAAAATTACTTACACCTTTAATTTGATCAGGTGTTAGTGCAATTGTTTTCTCTGGTCCTATAATCATTTTTAAGCCTCCCACTCCAAATAAACAATATTTGGATCTTCATTTCCTTTAAGCATAGACTTCATAATTGTTTTTAAAGAAGCCCATTCTTCATCTGTCATATTTTGTGCTAGTGCACCATCGTTGCCATTTACTTCAGCAACATACATTTTAACTAAACCATTTTCAACTACTTCATTTAAAGTATAGAAAACATATTTTTTGTTTTTATCAACTACTTGAAAGTAGCTTATTAGTTCAGCATTAATTTCTTCTCCGTTAGATTTTTTTAATTTAATACTAGCTCCCATAATATTCCTCACTATTCTAAATAAATTTTATCACAATTAAAACCTAATATCAATTAGTTTTTTTAATTACAAAATACTTACAATTCTCAGCACAATTGCTTTGTAAATATTTATCTAAATTTTTATAATTGTTAATATCTTTTACTTTTTTATTTTTACTATCATAAAAACCTTTTAATCTTAACTTTCCATAAGCCCAATCACCAACTACATAATCATAATCATCAAAGTATTCTGTAAGCTTACTGGTAACTTCTTCAAGATCAAAACCATCTCTATAATTCTTTATTAATTCATAATTTTTTTCATTAATGTTATATGCTTTCATTTAAAACCTCGCTATTATTACGGTAACAATAATTCCCACCATAATCTCAGTACACATTATACTAAATAATACCAAAGCATCAACAAAGCCATTCCCCGATGAAAGTACTAATTGTTTAGGTTTATCTTTTGTTCTTCCTCCATTAGTTTCATTTTCATCTCTTGTTTTTATTTCTTTATTTAATAATTGTATTTTTTCTTCTGGAAGTTTCTCCACATCTTCAATGTCTAAACCATATTTTTCATATTCATCCACAGGAAGCAATAAAGGTTCAGGTTCTGGTTTTTCTAACTCTCGTTTATGTTCTTCCATCGCTTTATTAAGAGAATTAACAATATTTTCTCTACTAACTGCCATCATATCTACTAATTGACTTATTCTTTTATTAGTTAAGTTAAAGAAATCTTGATAATATCTCATTTCTCCATCACTAACTGTCATTGAACTAGTCTTATAAACAACTAATTTTGCAAGTATCGCATAGATTCTTTCTACTAAATCATTCTTTTCTCTCGTAGTTCCATTTAACCAAGTATCATATTCACCTAGTAAACTAATAAGGCTTTCAATCTCTTCTCTGCTAGCACCATAAATCATAAAATTATTTACTAAACTAGCATCATTTTTTATTTTATAGGGATTTAGAATGTTTATTTTCCCATATAAATGTACCAAAAAATCCACAATATTTAGTTCAAATTCATGTGAAAGAGAATATTCCTTACCTTCATGTTTAGCTATAAAGGCTTGAATACCATTTTCCAAAGCATTGTTTACAAATACTTCCATAAACATCCTACCTTCCTACTATCAAATATAACACAAAGTTAGTAATAATGCTAGTTTTATTCACTAATTAGACTACTTCTTGACTCATATACTCCATTATACATTGAAGGTACTTCTCCTTCTACTACTTTAGATGATAATAATACTTCATAATTATTTTCAACTCTACCTTCTTTACTATAAGGAATCACTATATCACTAGTAATTGTAAAATCTAAATATAATTCAATTAATAAACTATTAATACCATACGTTTTAACCCTTGTCTTTACACTTCCATCAATCAATCTAACCATTGATAGATTAACTATTACTTTAGGGCCTAAATTAACTAAAAATATATTATTTGTATAATTATAAAATGGTATCTCTACTACAATATTATTATTACTAATTTCAAATTTATAATTATAATATTTATTCATATCATTGCTTATACTATTAATAATATTATTTTTAACTTCAATTAAAACATCATAAGCTCTTTCTAAATTATAATTAACATCATTTATTTTATTATCTCTATAACTAATATCTATCAAATCATCTATTTTATATTTTTTAAATATTTCTGATTTAATATTATTATTTACTACATTAGTATTTAAAGTATTAATAATACTTTTACTTGTATAAATAATATTATTAGTACTCTTCTTCCCTATTGTATTTATAAGTATAGAAGTATTCATACATATTAAAACTCCTATTATTATTAATACATTTTTATACTTAATCTTATCCTTAACTATAAATCTTTTCATAATAATTTATATGAAAATAAAAAGACTATTATTAAAATAGTCCCAAATCTAATACATTATTAAGCACATATATACCAAGTGCTATTAAAGCTAATATAACTACAAATACTAGTATTTTAATAAATATAGAATTAGACTTAATATCATTTTGCATATCTTTAAAATCATCAAAATCATCATCATTAACAGTTAAATTACCTGTATAAAATTCTTCTTCTAACTTCTTAGGAACAATACCTGTATTAGTCTTTGTTACATCTTCTATTACTGTTGTGTCATCAGATAATCCTAATAAATCAGCATCCTGTTTTTGACTCTTTAATTCTAAATTAGTAATAGTATTTATAAGTTCTTTAAGTTCTTCTTCTTCACTTGAATATTTATTATCATGCCCATATTTTTCATTTATCTTTTCAACTAAATCATCAGTTTTAGCAGTTTTATTTAATCTCATCGTATCATAATCAATCGTACGTTCTTCTTTAGCTTTAGATAAAACACTATTAATATCATATTCTTTAGTATCTTCATCTACTTCAATTACAGGTTCTTCATACTCTGGAATATCTATTGATTTTCTTTTAGGCATATTATCACGATATTTCTTATCTAAAATATCTCTAATTTGATCAACATCTATTTCCCTAGCATTATTCTTTAATACTGAAATATTAGAGTTAATATCAAATTTATTATAATCATCTACTTCATTAGATTCATATAATACTCTATTACGTTCAGTTCTTCTTGGTATATTAGATGTATCTAATTCATACTTCTCCATACGTGAACTCATATCTATCACCTATTAATAATATACCATAAAATGTCAAATAATAAAATATAGAGTTGAAATTCATTATCATTAAAAGTTATAATTATATTAATGAAAGGATTAAATATGGAAGAAAAGAAACAAAAATTAGTAATTGATAAAACAAAATGCATTGGCTGTGGATTCTGCTGCTATAATGCTGCTCCAAATAATTTTACTTTTGGAGAAACAACTGCAGAAGTAAAAGATCCAACTGTTACTGAAGAAGCAAAAGTTGCTATTGAAGGTTGCCCAGTAGGAGCTATATCAATCGAAGAAGAATAAAAAAATCCCTAAAGGGATTTTTTATTCACTATCCTCAATAAAAGTTTTACTCTTATGTGGTTCATCTCTAAGTAAATCTAAATAGTCTTGTTGTCTTAAAGCTTCATATAATACTATCGCAACACTATTAGATAAATTAAGAGCTCTAACTTTATCAGTCATTGGTATTCTCATACAATTATCAATATGTGGTTTTAATAATTTAGGTGGAATACCAGTTGATTCTTTACCAAAAATAAAATATATATTTTCATCTTTATTACTATAATCAAAACTAGTATGAGGTTTATGACCATATCTAGTTAAATAATAAAATGTACCTTTATTTTTACTATAAAAATCTTCTATATTTTCATAAACTGTATATTCACAATTATCTATATAGTTTACTCCACTACGTTTAATATATTTATCTTCTAAACTAAATCCTAATGGTTTTATTAAGTGTAAATGAGTATGAGTAGCAACACAAGTTCTCATAATATTGCCTGTATTACCAGGTATTTCCGGTTCAAATAAAACAATATTTAACATTACTTTTTGTTAACCTCATATTGATCTAATAGTTGAACAAAATCTGCTTCATCAATTAAACCATTAGCACTATCAATATAATCAGTTGGTGTTACATCTTTAAAATAAATAATTGCTGGTAGTACTAATTCTCTATTACCTACTGTAAGCAAATCTTTTAAATAACTAACATGATTTTCTTCATTTATATCACTAGAACAATCTACAAACATAAAATTATCTTCTAAATCATTTTGTTTTAATACTTTTCTAAGTCTTTTTTCCATTTCAAAGATATTTTTATTACCAGTATAACTAATATATAAGTAATTCTGCCCACTAAGTTCTAACATGGCATTACTTAAATCTTTGCATTGAATACTAGAAACATATTTAGATATATAACTTTTATTAGCTTTATTATTATCATAATTGCGATATAAATTAGCAATAACTACTGCAATAATAATTGTTACTAAAAGAATAATGCCAAGTTTAATATAATTTCTTTTCTCCCTCTTACTCATTTAAACACCTCTAAATATATTTTATCATATTAATTTTTAAAATAGAACCTTACATACAAGAAAAAATATGAAATTAATTATTCATTTCATATTTATATTCTTCATATAAAGCTCTAAAACGATTATAATGAACTATTTCTCTTTGTCTTAAGAAAAGTAGAACATCTATTACATCAGTATCTTTTGCCATGTCAATTAAATGTTCATAAGTAACTCTTGCTTTTTCTTCTGCTGCCATATCTTCTGCAAGATCAGCAATAGGATCTCCCACTGATGCAAAATATGTTACTGTAAATGGCATTCCATTTGAATCAGTTGGATATAATCCATACCCATGTTCAATATATTGAGTGCTTAGCCCGTTATCTTCTAATTCTTTTAAAGAGGCTCCTTTTAATAATTGATACACCATTGTACATATCATTTCCACATGACCAAGTTCTTCCGTTGCTATATCATTTAAAAGAGCTCTTCCCTCTTCGGTTGGCATCGTAAATTTTTGACTAAAATATCTTAGAGCTGCTCCAAGTTCTGAATTAGCTCCCCCAAACTGAGTTAATAAATATTTAGCCATTTTAATATCTTTTTTCTTAATATTAATTGGATAAGCTAATTTTTTATCATACTTAAACATTACTATTCCCCTCCCATGGCCATGGATTTTTAATCCAACTATAATTATTATTTAAATCTAAACATACCTCTAAAGCTCCATACTTATTAGAATAATCTTTAACTAAACCATCTAGTTTTTTAGCATAATCCTTTAATAAATTAAAATAAGTACGATTATTAGGATCAACATCTAACTTTAAATTTAAATCATTAATTGCAAATGATAGTTCATAAATACTAAGCATTAGTCTCTCTTTTTCATTACTAACTCTAATCTCTCTAGGTTTATAATCTTTATATCTATCATATTCTGAAGCAAATAAATTACCTAAAGTTAATCCCTGTTTAGGGCTTAAAATATCACTAGCACTAGTATCATTACCTATATTAAAGAATTCATTAGCCATTTCATTATCATCTTCATAAGTTGTAAACAACATAATTTTCCTCCTCTAAATTATCGTATGATATATTAGCCTAATGTTAAGGGCAGTAGCCTAATTATTAATAATTTTTAATATTTACACATACTAATAACATGGATATATTTTATTTATGTTTAAAAATCTTCTTTGCCCGTATTTTAGATGTTTCTTTAGGCACTATTAAAACAATTTATATCGTAAAAGAAAAAAGATTAATATCATCTATTATTTCATTTATTGAAGTTTTAATATGGTTTTTAATTGCTAGAGAAGCTTTAAATACTGACTTAGATTCTTTATTAATACCAATTGTTTATTCCCTTGGCTATGCAACTGGCACGTATATTGGAATCTTTCTATCTTCTAAATTTATAAGTGGTAATTTAACTATTCATCTTATTTCAAATAAATTAACAAACCAAAATATCTTAAAACTTAAAAAACAAGGGTTTGGTTTAACTAAAATAAATTCTAAATATCTTTTAATTGAAATAAATAAAAAGAATTTATCAAAATTAAAAGAATCTATTTTAAAAATAGATTCCAAAGCTTTTATAATTATTAATGAATCTAAACATACTTATAATGGTTTTTATACATAACTATCTCTTTTAAATATTATTTTTCTTAACATATCAAAAGGTATTACACTAAAGGATAATATTAATATAAGTAATAATTCTTTTATATTTAACCCATAAGTTCTAAATATACTTCCTCCATAATAGATAAAATATAACTGAACTATACCTACTAATAAAAATATAACTAAAAACACTTTATTATTAGCTATTCTATATAAAAGATTAATCTTATTAGTTCTTGTATTAAAAGCATTAAATATTCCCATAAATACAAATAATCCAAAAAAAGCTGTTAAAAAATATTTATCATTTATATCATACCTAATAAATTCTTTAAAATAATCCATTTTTAAAAATAATATACAAATCAAAGATGAATATAATCCTGTAAATATTATTTCTTCATACATATACCTATTTATAATAGGTTCTTTTTTTATTTTAGGTTTTTCTAACATATAACTTTTAAGTGGTTCTTCATAAGCAAATGCTAAAGCTGCTAATGTATCCATTATCATATTTATCCATAGCATTTGCATAACAGTAACTGGAGTACTTATTCCAATAAAAGGACCTACTATACTTAAAGTTATTGCACACATATTAACAGTTAACTGAAAGATAATAAATTTTCTAATATTTTTAAATATTGTTCTTCCAAAAAGGATAGCCATACTAATTGAATTAATATTATCATCAAGTATTACAATATCAGAAGCTTCTTTGGCAACATCAGTCCCACTACCCATACTAAAACCTACATCAGCTTTTTTTAATGCGGCTGCATCATTTATCCCATCTCCGGTCATTCCAACTACTAAATTCATACTTTGAATTATTCTGACCATCCTACTTTTATCCTTAGGTTTAGCTCTAGCTATTATCTTTATTCTTTTTAAAATGTTTTTTACATCATCATCACTCATCAGTTCTAAATCACTACTAGTTAAATAAACATCATTATCATTAAGCATATCAAGTTCATTAGCAATATATAAAGCTGTATCTAAAGAATCTCCTGTAATCATAATAGTTTGTACTCCACTAGATTTAATTAAACTAAGTCCTTCCTTAGCATCTACTCTAACTTCATCTTTTAAAAGTGCACATCCAATATAAACTAAAGCATCTTTACCATAAGCAAGAACTATAACTCTATACCCTTGATGCATATATTTACTAATAATTAGATTAATCTTTTCTTTATCAATTTCTTTCTCTTCTCCATTTTTATCTATATACTTAGTACATCTATTAAGAATTACTTCTGGTGCCCCTTTATAATAATTATTTTTATCTGTCTCTACCATAGAATATTTTTTAGTACTATCAAAAGATTCTTTTTTAATAATCTTTTCACTCGAAACAAAATTCATAAAATTAATAAATGCTTTATCAGTAGAATTACCATTAATTATTTTATTTTCACTTACAATTGCATCATTATTTAAAATACAAGCATTACCAACTAAATTATAATATTTATAATATTTACTAAGCTCTATCTCATTATTATATTTATTATCATCATAATCCACTAAAGCTTTAACAGAAAGTTTTCCATTTGTAAGAGTTCCTGTTTTATCAGTAAGAAGCACATTTAAAGAACCACTAGTTTCAATGCCTACCATCTTTCTAACTAAAACATTCTTCTTAACCATCTTCTTCATATTAGTAGAAAGAACTAACGCTATCATCATTGGTAGTCCTTCTGGAACTGCTACTATTATTATTGTTACACTTAAAGTTAAAGCATAAATAATATAATCAATCATAAGAGGTATATTTTTAATTGTTTCAATTATTAAACTAACATTAAACTTATTAGCAATCACTATAACTGAAAATAAATATGAAAAAAAGACTAAAAAAGCCCCTGCATAACCTATTTTACTAATTACCCCAGCTAAATGTCTTAATCTTAATTTAAGTGGACTATCAGCTGTATCTTCTTGAACTTCACTAGCTATTTGTCCAAATAAAGTATTACTTCCAACACTACTAATTTTAATAATACATTCACCAGAACTTGCAACTGTTCCCTTATACACTTTATTTTTTTCATTAGTTAGATCATATGATTTATATGTTTCTTTACTTTCCCCATTAATAGATGATTCATCTATTAATATATTTCCATCAATTATCACTCCATCTGCTGGAATAAAATCTCCTCCATTAATATATACAATATCTCCTACTACTACATCATCTATATTAATTAATTTTAAAATATTACCTCTTTTAACTTTACAACTTTTTTGATTATTCTTATCTAATAATTTTTGAAAAGCTTTATCAGAACCATATTCCGATATAGTTGATATAAAAGATGCTATAAATATTGCAATTAAAATACCCAAAGTTTCAAACCAATTAAAATCCGCAAATAAAAAAACAAGTTTTATTCCTAGTACGATTAATAATATCTTAATCATTGGATCACCTAATGATTCAATAAATAATTTAATAAAACTATTTTTCTTTTTTTCTTCTATTTTATTACTACCATATTTTTCTCTTGATACTTTTACTTCTTCATCAGTTAGTCCATACATTTCCATATAATCCTCCAACAAATTATATGTTGAAGAAATAAAAAAATACTTTAAATTAATAAAGTATTATTTTAATGTAAATCTTAAAGTATTAGGAATAGAAGTAGACGGATTACTTCCATTTGAAAGTGAACCAGCTACATTATTAAATCTATCAGCATCTGCTTGAGTTCTAGCATAACCAGTTGTGGCTGAACTTGAGCGAAACATACTTTCCATACTAGTTACATTAGAAGTATCAAATGTACTTAAATCTATGCTTTTAATTAAAGAATCACTAAACATTCTATCCATATCAGTTACCTTTGAGGTATTAAATGAACTTAAATCTACGCTGGTTGCTCGGCTTCCATCAAACATATATGACATATTTGTTACACTTGAAGTATCAAAATTACTTAAATCTAACGTAGTAGCAGCAGTTTGATAAAACATATATGACATATTTTCTACATTTGAAGTATCAAATGAGCTTGTGTCTAAGTCATTAACATAACTATTATAAAACATATTACTCATGTTAGTTACTTTGGAAGTATCAAATGAACTTATGTCTAGATTTAAAATACTGTTATAATAAAACATCTGAGCCATACTAGTCACATTTGAAGTATCAAAACTTTTCAAATCTAAACTAGTGATATGACTTTGATAAAACATTCCAGCCATATTCGTTACACTAGAGGTATCAAAACTACTTAAATCTAAACTTGTGGCTTGACTATAAGAAAACATTCTATTCATATTAATTACGTTGGATGTATCAAACGAAGTTAAGTCTATACTTGTAGCTTTACTTTGGCAAAACATATTTGCCATATTAACTACCGGCTTTTCATTTACGTAAGCACATAATTCTGTTGTTACTGGATTCGTAGAATCCTTATCAGTTAGCATTACACCCCATCCTTTTTGGGAAGTACTAGAACTCCATGATGTTTTACCACTTGCTCGATAGTTATATTTATATGTATATTGGCCATTTACATATTCGGTGCCATTTGTTGGTGTAACTCCTTCAACATAGTCATCTGTATAACAATGTTTTCCATTATGATTTTGGTTAACTGTCGCTACATTAGATACATACTCTCTAACATCCACCTTCGCATTAAATATAGCACCTTGATTTATATTTTGATCTTTACCATTATCTTTAAAATAGATTTTTAATGTATATACATGGGTATCTCCATCTGATTCTAAAAATACTCCTGTTCCAAATTTAAAGAATCCACTTATTTTAGTAATTGATTTACCTGTAATATCAGCTATCTTTGTTCCATTTGTTCCCACTCCTGTTAAATCAAAAGTAAGTTGTCCTCCTTTAAAGGTATTTGATTCAATATTTAATCCTAGTTCATATTTCATTTCTTGATTTGTTGTATTCCATCCAGTTAAAGTTATTTGTTTTGTTATCCACGCTTCTTCTCTAGGATAGATATTATTTGCTGTTACTGTTGCATCATCTTCAGAGTATTGTATACCCATACGTCCTGCTGTTAAACTAATTGTTGATGCACTTTCTAATCCAGTTATTCTTGCACTAAAGTAAGCATATGTTACTCCGATAAGTACTAATGCTAAGGCTATTACGCTAATTATCATTGTATTTTTAGATTTCTTATCCATGAAAAAATCACTATCCTTATATAGTGATTATCTCATATTTTAATTATTTTTTAAAGTCTAAACTAATTGCTAATTATAGTTTTTCAAGGACACTCATAATTGGAGGGACGATTTGTTTCTTTCTGGAAACTATTCCCTTAACAAGAGCACCTTCTTCTATATCATTTATATTAAACGCATCAGAAATAATATTCGCGGCTTTATCATTAAATATAATATAGGAATTATTTTTTATAATATCTGTGACAAATAAACATGCTACTTTATAATCATTACTTCTTGCTATATTATTAAGTTCATTAACATAATTATTAATATTACCTTGGAAGTCTTTAAAGTTAGTAGTAAATACCTGTCCAATAGCAAATTTATTATCATTAATTGAATAACTCTTAAAGTCTTTATAAATAACATCCGTAATGCTCATACCTTCAATACTTACTCCACTAGATAATAATTCCAAACCATATTTTTTAATATCTACTTTAGCAATTTTTGCCAGTTTAGCTGCTACTGTTTTATCCAGTTCAGTAGTTGTTGGACTAGCAAGTATTAAAGTATCAGATATAATTCCACTAAGCATAATACCTGCTATATCATGTGGTATTTTAATATTTTGTTCTTCAAACATATTATAAATAATTGTATTAACAGATCCGACAGCCATATTTCTAAAATTAATTGGGGTAAAAGTATTAATATCGCCAATATTATGATGATCAACTATTTCTAATATTTGAGCTTCATCTAATCCATCAGCACTTTGATCCATTTCATTATGATCAACTAATATAACTTTCTTTTTAATAAACTCATTAGTATCTATTACTCTAAGCATTCCATCACAGATACCTTTATTACTAACAATTGGATAATTAGTATGTTTTAATTTATTAGATGAATCTAAAAAGTCAGTTAAGTAATCATTTGGTCCAAAACATACTGCAGAAGACCCTCTTCTAATACTTTTAATTGGATTAGCCAGCGTAATAACTCTAGATGTTTTAAATGTGTCATAAGGAGTTATTATAACATTAACTTTATTCTTTTTAGCAAGGGCAAGTTGGTCTTTGGTTAAAGTATGATTAGTTATAATAATTAACATCTTAACTTTTCTTTTTATTCCATAATCAATAATATGCTCTCTATTACCAACAATCAAAATTGAATTTTCATCAACTGGTACAGTTTCAATAAATAATCTATAAGGAAGTGTTACGGCCATTACCTTACCTGTAATATGATCATCGAATTTATATTTCTTACTAGCATTTAAAGTTTCTGCTATTGCATCAAAAGAAGTATCTAATTCATTAGAATCACTAACGATTAATTCATTAGCTATCTCTTTTAAAGAAACATATCCCATAAAATGTTTTTTTTCATCAACTAAAGGTATACCTGTAATTCCATTATTAGTTAAAAAATTATATGTTGAATATATAGATGCATTCTCATCAATTTGATAATTTTTATTATATTTAACATCCTTAAGTTGAACCTTAACATCATTTAAATATTTAGGAACAGGTACTTTAAATCTATTTAATACAAATTCAGTTTCACTATTAATCTCACTTAAAATACGAGGTTCTACATTAAGCCCCATTTGTTTTTTTAAATAAGTTAAACTAATCGTACCACAAACAGAATCAGTATCCGGATTCTTATGTCCAAAGACTAAAATCTTATCCATATCTTCACCCCTTATTGTATATATAATTATATCAAATATCCCTCTATTAGAAAAGTACTAGTTTTAATATTTACAATTTGATATTATTATAATAGAGGTGAATTATGGCAAAGTTAAGATTAAAAAAATCAGTTAAAAAGGTATTATTATTTTTAATCCTATTTATAATTGTATTAATAGGTGCAACTAAATTAATCAAAACTTACAAGTATCATCAAACATATGAATACAAATTTTTACAAATTAATTACAATCTAGATGAAATAAACATCCTTACTAAATATCTAGATAATAGAACTTTAGATAAATTATTAGAAAGACAATACGATGTTAATATTCCTAAAGTTATTAACAAAAAATACTTCTTACTTAAAAATTTAGATCGTTATTTAGACTATATACCTAAAAATCCAGATAAATCAATTGATGATTGTATTGCACTAGTAAATGTTAATCGTGATAAACCATACTATGAAGATTTACAAACAACTAAAGAATCAGATGGAATTGCTATGTTAGTAAATAAATATCATGCCCTATCTAAAGACTATGAACCAGATGATATCGTAAAAGTAAGTACAACTTATTCTTATTCTGGCATGAGTCTAAAAAAAGAAGCCTATGATGCTTTTAAAAAACTAGCAGATGATGCTAAAAAAGAAGGGTATACTATTGTCATCCTATCATCATATCGTACCTATGAATATCAAGATGAATTATGGAGTAAACGAAAAAACAAAAATGGCATTGAACAAGCTGATGCTTATGCAGCTAGAGCTGGATCATCAGAACATGAAACTGGTCTTGCTATAGATGTTGCTGATTATAATCATCCAATGAATTTTGGTGAGCAAGAATCATTTACTTGGATGATTAATAATTCCTACAAATATGGTTTTATCTTACGATATCCAGAAGGTAAAGAAAACATTACTGGTTATGACTATGAAGCATGGCATTATCGTTATCTAGGACCAGAACTTGCAACTAAAGTTTATAATGAAGGTATAACATATGATGAATACTATGAATTCTATCTTAATAAATAACAAGGTTTAACCTTGTTTTTTCTTTCCTAAAAATATATAATAACCACTTAAGAAGGAATCATTATGGAAGAAAACAATCTAAAATTAAGAACTAAATACGAAAAATCAATAAGTGATTTTCTTAAATCATTTTTTGATTATGAATATAAAAATAATACTCTTCTTTTTGATAATCTGCCTACTTTTTTTGATTTAATTGTTTTCTTAATAGATAACATTGAAGAATTTGTTTTAAAAGATAAAAGACCGATTGATTTTAATAAAGTATCATCTGCTTCCATAAGTGAAAAAATAACCCTACTACAAAATTTTTATAATTATATTAAAGTTCCTTTTGATATAAATGATGTTATAAATAATGGTTCTTTAGATATTAAAACCATTTCTTTAGAAGAAGCTATTGAAAAGAATCTTATCTTCAGAGGTTTTTGTGAAGCTGATAAAAAAACTAATCATACTTCAATAAATGTCCATAATACGGATTTAATAACTGATTTATTTGTTTGGGTACATGAAATAACCCATTATCGTAATATGACTCCTAAAGCAAATGAAATAAACCATCCATTAACAGAAGCAATATCTTTTACTTATGAACTAATTATGTTAGATTATTTATCTTCTGAAGGATATACTTATGAAGCAGCTACTTATCAATATGAATTTATTAGAAATGCTCATGCTTTTCTTTATCAAGCCTACTACACTGTTAAACTTTTTAATCTTTATAATTCTCTTGGGGATATAACTATTGATAATTATAAAACTCTTTATGGTTATGATGATGACTATGATAAATGTTTAGAAACCTTCTTAGAAGTTATTTGTGAGAATAACAAAGCCATCTTTAATGAACTTTGGTACTCTCTAGCCTTTGCTCTTTCAACATATATGTATATAGAATTTGAAAAAGATCCTTCATTTATTACTAGTATTGAATCATTAAATGAAAGAATCAAATCAAAATCTATAAGCGAATGTTTACAAACTATTCATCTAACTGGTTATAATGAAGAAAGCTTAGATAAAATAGAGCAAAATTTAGAACTATTCAAAGAAGAAATAACAGATGGTAATGATTTTATCTTAACTAAAATTGCCCAAATAAATGATTACTTTATTGAATTAATCAAACTATACTATGAAGAAAAATCTCTTTTATTTGATCATACTAATGACTTCTATTTTTTAATATCTTTTTTACTAAATGAATTAAGATCCTTCTTTAAAAATAGAGTTCCTCACCCTGAAATTGATAAACTTACACTAATGAATAAAGAAGAGAAGATAAATCTAATAAAAGATTATTATCATTACATGCAAAGAGCAGATAATATTTCTGATATTTTAAATCATACCAAAATTACTTCATTTAATATGGAAGAAGGAATTATAGATGGTGATCCCTCTCTTCTTATTAGAGCATCTCTATCAGGCTATACTACCAATGAAAATGAAGGAAAAGAAGTTGGACTAACAGAAACTAATCTATTACTTGACTCATGTGCATGGGTTCATGAATTTAAACACTATAATAATTTACCTAATCACTTACGTTCAACTGAAAGCTATATTCTTACTGAAGCAGTATCTTTTACAGATGAATTAATCTATGCTGATTTTCTTCAAAAAATGGGATACCAATATGATGGATCATTTATTAAATATGAAACCTTAAATAATTTTTATATATTCCTATTAGATGCCTATCCTTTTGAAAAACTATTGTCTATCTTTACTAGTGAAGGAGAATTATCTAAACAAGGATATCAAAAGCACTATAAAGAAGATGATGATTTTGAAGATAATTTAGAAGAAGCACTAACTCTCCTATCTGATGATGCAGATGACTTTAAAAATTATTTAAGATATTCTGTTGCTTGTGCAATATCTATTTATTTATATGAAATGTATAAAGAAGACCCATCATTTATAACTAAGATAAATGAATTTGAATCTAGTATTAATGATCATTCATTTTATGATTGTTTGCGCATTATCGGATTATCTGGTTTAGATAAAGAAAGTCTAGCCAAGGTTACTAAAGCATTCAAAAAATATGAAAAAGAATTAAACGAATTAATAACTAATAAAACATTAAAACTATTTGATATGAAATATGAAAAAGTTCTTTAAAGAACTTTTTTATTTTGATATACTTATTTATAGTAAAGTAGTGGTAGGTAGTATGAAAAAATATCTTATAATTGGATTTATTATATTGATAATTCTTTTAACAGGATCTTATTTTATCTTCTTTAATGATAAAATAACTCTATCTCTAAATGGAGAAACTAATAATAAATTAGAAGTATTTACTGAATATAAAGATCCTTTAATATCATTTAAAAATCATAATAAAGAAATACCTAAAGCCAAATATATTCTTCAAGAAGAATCTAATTTAGATATTAATAAAATTGGTTCCTACTCTACTAACTATAAAATAAAATATAAAAATAAAGATTATTCTATTACCAGATATTTTGAAATAATAGACAGTACTTCTCCCACTTTAACTGTTAATACTGAAGAAGTTCAAAAAGATTACTGCACTAAAAAAATATCTACTAAATTAGAATATACTGCTAATGATAATTATGATGGAGATTTAACTGATAAAATTTTAACCGAAGAAAAAGATGATAAATTAATAATATCTGTTTCTGATTCAAGTAATAATAAAACTACTAAAGAACTAACTATTAAGTATAAAGATAAACCTAAAGATATTTTCAAATTAAATGGTAATTCTAATATTAATGTTGCACAAAATACCACTTATAAAGAACAAGGAGTTAAATATACTGACGGTTGTGGAAATAAAATAGATAAAGAAATCAAAACAACTGGTGAAGTAGATACTAAAACTATTGGTTCATATAAAATAACTTATGAAGTTGATGGTAAATCTTTAGCACGTGTTGTTAATGTTTATGATCCATCAACATATAAACCAACTGGTAAAAAAATAATCTATTTAACTTTTGATGATGGTCCTAATTATTACACTAGTAAAATATTAAAAACCTTAGATAAATATAATGTTAAAGCAACCTTCTTTGTAACCAATCAGTTTCCATCTTATCAAAAATATATCAAAGAAGAATATGAAAGTGGTCATGCTATCGCTGTACATACCCTAACTCATAAATATGATATTTATACATCTGTAGATACTTATTTAAATGATTTTAATAAAATGAATGAAATCATTAAAGAACAAACCGGATCTTATACTAGATTATTTAGATTCCCTGGTGGCTCATCTAACACTGTAAGCAAATCTTATAATAAAGGTATTATGACTGAACTAGCTAAAAGAATGACTGAAGATGGATATGTTTACTTTGACTGGAATGTTTCATCAGGTGATGCATCAGGAGCAGGTTCTACTAAAATAGCTAATAATGTTATTAATGGAGTTAAAAAATGTTCTTCCTGTGTAGTTCTAATGCATGATATAAAAAGTACTACTGCTAACGCTTTAGATACTATCTTAGAATCTCTAACTCAAAGTGGATACACCTTTGCAACACTAAATGAAAATAGTTCAACTGCACATCACCATATAAACAATTAAAAGACTTAATTAAGTCTTTTTATAAAGTGAGAATTTATAATTCTCATTTTTATTTTATATTTATTTAACTTTGTGTTATCATACTAAAGAAAGGAAGGATAATATGTTTAAATTAATATCAAACTATAAACCATCTGGTGATCAACCAGAAGCAATTAAAGAACTTGTTGATGGTATTAATGAAGGAAAGAAAAATCAAGTCTTAATGGGAGCAACTGGAACTGGTAAAACATTTATGATTGCTAACGTCATAGAAAAAATAAATAAACCTACATTAGTTCTAGCTCACAATAAAACTTTAGCTGGTCAGTTATATTCTGAATTTAAAGAATTATTTCCAGAAAACCATGTTGAATATTTTGTTTCCTATTACGATTACTACCAACCAGAAGCATATGTTCCTTCAACCGATACTTATATTGAAAAAGATTCATCCATTAATGATGAAATAGACGAACTTCGTCATGGTGCAACTAGTTCACTTATTAATTATGATGATGTCATTGTCGTAGCATCAGTATCATGTATTTATGGTATAGGTGAACCAGAAGAATATAAAAATAATATGTTAATCTTAAAAGTTGGAGATCAAATAAAAAGAAATGACATAATTGATAGATTAGTATCAATGACTTATGAAAGAAGTCAATTAGATTTTCATAGAGGTACCTTCAGGGTAAATGGAGATATTATTGATATTGTACCTGCCAACGAAAGAAAAAATGGTATTAGAATTGAACTATTTGGAAATGAAATAGATCGTATTAGTGAATTTGATATCTTAACGGGAAATATTTTACAAAGTGTTAAAAATATTACTATCTCTCCTGCTTCTCATTTTGTTACCGGTGATGAAAAACTTTCTGAAGCAATTAAAAGAATTGAAGCTGAAAAAGAAGAAAGAATAAAATACTTTGAAGAAAAAGGTAAACTAATTGAAAAACAGCGCATTAAAGAAAGATGTGAATATGACATTGAAATGTTAAAAGAAACAGGATTTTGTCATGGTATTGAAAACTATTCAAGACATCTAGCGTTAAGAGGTGAAGGAGAAACTCCTTCTACCCTAATGGACTTCTTTCCTAAAGATTTTCTATTAGTGGTAGATGAATCACATGTAACTCTTCCTCAAGTAAGAGCTATGTACAATGGAGATAGAATGCGTAAACAAACCTTAGTTGATTACGGCTTTAGACTTCCAAGTGCCCTTGATAATAGACCACTTAAATTTGAAGAATTTGAAAGTAAAATCAATAAAGCCATCTATATTTCTGCAACTCCTGGTGATTATGAACTAGGACTAACAGGTGGCGAATATGTTGAATCAATCATTAGACCTACTGGTCTTTTAGATCCAACTATTGAAGTAAAACCAACTGAAGGTCAAATAGATGATTTAATTGGTGAAATAAGTGAACGTATTGCCAAAAATGAAAGAGTTTTAGTAACTACTCTAACTATACGTATGGCTGAAGAACTAACTAACTATTTAAAGGCTTTAAATATGAAAGTTGCTTATCTTCATAATGAAGTTAAAACTTTCGAACGTCTTAGAATCATTAGAGATCTTCGTCTTGGCAAATATGACACGATTGTTGGTATCAATCTTCTTCGTGAAGGCTTAGATATTCCTGAAGTTAGTTTAATTGCAATCATGGATGCTGATAAACAAGGTTTCCTTCGTAGTGAAAGATCCCTTATTCAAACTATTGGTAGAGCCGCGCGTAACCAAAATGGACATGTTATCATGTATGCTGATGAAATAAGTGAATCTATGGATAAAGCAATCAAAGAAACTCAAAGAAGAAGATCTATCCAAATGAAATATAATGAAGAACATGGTATTGTCCCTAAAACAATTGTTAAAGAAATAAGAGATTTAATCTCTAATGAAATCAAAGAAGATAATCCTGAAAAATTATCTAAAAAGCAAAAACATGAAGCAATGCTTAACCTTGAAAATGAAATGCGTAAAGCTGCTAAAGAACTTGACTTTGAAAGAGCAATGCAGCTAAGAGATATTCTATTTGAAATGAAAGCAAATGAAAAAGAATCGTAAGATTCTTTTTATTGTACAATAAATGGATTAGATTGGGTGCCTGTTCCACTAGATATACTTACCGCACTCTTTAGAGAAACTGCTGGACGCACACCAAGGTCGCGGGAAACGTAGTCGTAACCAAGGTTGCCACCTTCGTACACGACCCAACCGCGAGCGCTGTAGCCATCGAAGCCAAACGGAGACAAACTCCAATACCAATATCCATCGTTTGCATTTTTATATAAATAGTATGTTCTATTTACTGATCCTTCTGTTGCTCCTGCAAATGCTATTTCATCTGATGTTAGTAATCCTATTTTGTATCCATTTAATGTGCTATTACCATATCCAC
>CACXGV010000014.1 GCA_902767375.1 uncultured Erysipelotrichaceae bacterium | reverse complement strand
AGCTTCCCAAGCCTGAGATGGGGTTTCGACTACCCTCACTTGCTCCATAAGAAATAAAGTATATCTTTTAGATATACTTTTAATATATAAGGAGAAATTATGACCAAAGAAAAAAATAAAATAATATATTTAGAAATACTAAGAATTATAGCAGCCTTTTTTGTAATATTTAATCACACAGGAAATGATGGATTTTTTCTATTTAGTTTAAAATCATCTAACCATCTTCCTTTTTGGATATATGCATTTATCTCCGTCTTTTGTAAATTTGCCGTTCCCCTATTCTTTATGATATCAGGATCTCTATACTTAAAAAGAGATAACCTTACCATTAAAGAAATATATTTAAAACGAATTCTTAAAATCTTTATTATTACCTTAGTATTCTCTACTATCTACTATTTATACCTCAATCATTTAAAAAATGTTGATATATCATTCTTATCATATTTAAAACAATTAATAACTTGTGGTATATCAAGTCATTTCTGGTATTTATATATGTATATTATCTTTTTAATGACTTTACCTTTTCTAAAAATAATAGTAAATAATATGGATCATAAATTATTTAATTATTTAATAATAATCATGTTAATATTTGATGGGATTATTCCTATCATAAACTTTTTAATCTTTAAAGAAGAATTAACCTTTTATCGTCTACTTACCCCAATATGGGCTTTAAATATTGTCTTTATTTATCCTATAGTAGGTTATTACCTAGACAATAAAATAGATCTTTCTCAGCACCAAAAAAGAATTATTCCCCTTTGGATTATTAATATCATTTTAATAATAATTACTTGTCTAATGACTAAATATCATGCAAATATAATCCATGTTTTATCTGAAAAAACATCTCAAATATTCTATAACAATTTTGTAATAATAAATGCCATAACTATCTTTTTAACTATTAAATATTTAACTCCTAATAATAAATTTAATAGTATTTTAGCTAAAACTGGTAAATATACTTTTGGTATTTATTTATTTCATATCCTAGTTATGAAAACCCCATATTTTAATGATTTTATTACTCATTTAAAAGATATCAATTTAAATACTGGATTAATAGCATTAATAATGTGCTTAACAACATATATCATATCTTTTATAATCACTTTTGCTATATCTAATATTCCCTTTTTAAAAAAATTAGTTGGATTTTAAAAACTAGTCTCATTTGACTAGTTTTTTATTATTCGAAGATAATTTTTTTCTTTCTAAATATATTTTTTTAAGCAATTCCTCAGCATATTTTAAAGCTAACTTATCTGTAACTTGATAAGAAGTATCTTTATGGCCAAGATTATTAAGTGTACCATAACATTTAATGTCTCTTAAATCTATTGTAATTAAATCTTTTCCTCTCGATTCCAAAATAATATACCAGATATCTGATTCTACTTGAACATCTGCTCTAATTCTGATATTCATTGAATCTTTTTCATAAGTTTTAGTTCTTATCGTCGTACAAGTTAATATATCTGATAAAAACTCTGCTAATTTATAAGAATTAAATATGATTGGTGAATTAGTATAATCTAAAAACCTTATCGCATAAGTCCCATTATAACTAATGCCACCTTTACCATATTGTTTTAAAGATGATGGTATTTCTTGAATTCCTCTTAATGAGGTTATTTCAGCATCTTCTCCTATTACTTCTAAACCATCATTTAAGATTGTCCCATTGACACCGTCAACAAATGTGTATACTTCACGTAAAGATGATGGAAACTTGACAGTTTTGCCTTTAGCCTTATTAAACAGCCTTCTTCCAAAATCATCAAAAGGATGAAAACCACCCTCAATAATTTGAATCCCTTCTGGCAAACAAAAATAAGCCTCTTTCTCATCACAAATATTATAATAAATATCTTTTAAACATTTAAAATATAGATATGGTTTCTCATCACTCATTACTTCTATTACAGTTTTTAAAGGTATAAACTTATCAAATACAAAAGTCCTATCTACCCCTCTCATATATTCTAAACCTTCTAAACATTCATGATGATCAATATATGATATTCTAACTTTTCTATCTAATAAATTATTAAAATCTCTTAAATTATCTAATGCTAATATAAACCTAATAGCTTCAAGACTATGATGATAATCTTCATCACCATAAGCCCAATATCGATGCCCATCTTGTTTTAAATATTTAGTTAATAAATCTCTAATCTTAACATATGATTCATAATTATCTTCTTTAATTATTTTTGTAATACCAGTATTCCCCAATAAAACATCTGATCTCTTCTGCACTATATTTTCATAATATATTTTTCTTTCTCTACTATTAGAATTAACCATTAAATCTTTTTCTACATCATCATTATTTTCTGCAATATCAAATGTTAATAATCTAAATTTAGCACTATATAAAGCTTTCCAACATTCTTCACTAACTGAGTTACGACAAAAATAATCATATAACATACATTTATCTTCTAATACTGATAAACTATCTAATAAAGTCTTTTTAATCTTTTTAGCTTGTTCATAATCCATATTAGGAACTACCTCTAAATCATTACATTCCTTTATTAAACGATTTATATCAGGCTTATTATTATATAAAAACTCTTCTATTTTAATCTCTAATAATGCAATTATAGATAATAATATATATATATCCTCACTATTTAAATCTTCTTCCCTATAAAAATCAGTAACATTAAAAAAATGTGATGCCCATCTAACCATTTTTTCTTTACGCATCTTAACATCTGAAATCTTAAGTTCATTATCACTAATACTAATATGAGTTAAATAATTATCTATTTCCATTAATACCGAAGACTTTTGTGAGAATAAAGTATATAAAGATATTTTTAAACTATTAATTTCTGCTTTTAAAGTTCCCCTATTTAATAAAGGGATCTTTCTTTCCCTATCTAATTCAGATAACGCTATTAACCTAGCAATTATTTCATCTTCTATTTTAACTATATCTTCTAAACATAATTTTAATTTTAAAAGAATAACTCGATAATCTATTAATCTCATTGATTCATTAGAAAAATTATCTTCCCTCATAATCATATTTAATAATCTATCTACTATTGTTTTTTCTTTATTAATTAATTCTTCACTAGAAATATCTTTAATAGTTATTCTTCTTATTCTATTTAATTTTGTAAAATAATCATCCTTAACTTTATCAGTTAATTCTAAACCTTCTGGTTTATCTTTAAAATAATCTCTTCCCGGTATCTTAATTACATCACTTATAGATATTATATTCATTTCTTTTTTACGTGAAAATAATCTTTTAATTTTATCTATAATACTCATTAATTCACCCCCTTAAGTAAACAGTTTTTTATTATACCTTAAATAATATAATAATGCTAGAAATACTATCTACTAATTAAAAAAATCCCTTGAAATATAAAAAATATATGTTATAATACATATATCCAATGCAGGTGTGGTTCAACGGCTAGAATGCAACCTTGCCAAGGTTGAGACGGGGTTTCGACTACCCTCACTTGCTCCATTAAAAAATAAACGCTGATTAATCAGCGTTTTTATAATGTTTCAATCTTTTCTTTCTTTTTAGTTAAAGATAATAAAACTATTACTCCCACAATAAGGACAATTGGAACCCAAAAATAATTTAATAAATTAATGTTTTTCTTTTCATTAGATTCTTTTTTACCATTAAAATAATCATCTGGTAAATCTAGTTTAATATTAATACTCTTGTTTTCAAAAGTATCTCTATAACTTCCAAGTATTTCATCTTTATTATTAGAATTATAATCTAGCTTTCCATCAAAGGTAAAAACTAAATCATCTAAAGAAGTTTCATAAGGCAATTTCATTCTAAAAAAAGAATTCCCTATTGCTGTATTCCATTTAGGAATAATATCAAAATCAATATCCTTATGTTCATCATCCATAACAATTGTATAATTAAAAGTATATTGTTTCTCACTTAAAGCTCTTGCTTTAGAATTAATCTTAACTTTAAAATTATCATTATCAATAATATTAAAATCTTCATCAACTTTAAAATCTTTTACTTTATAAGGAATTGATCTTTCAAAACTATCAACTTCCCTATTAAAATAAACATCAAGTTCTTCCGTAACACTATAAGTATTATCTTTATTAATAATAATTGTTGTAATATAAGAATCTATAACATAATCATATTTTTTATAAGCATCATTTCCACTAGGATATAATGATTTATTAATCTCTGCATTATCTAAAGTTACATTAACAGACAAGTTATATTTAGCAATATCTTCAAATTTGTAATTATTAAATGAATTTGCATCAAACATTAAATTTAAATTAGTATTACCACTAATAATATTTCTTTCCTCTGTTTTTTCAGCAATTAATCCATTATTCTTATCATAAAAAGATACTTTATATATAACATTTACTCTTCCTGAATTACTATTAACTACTTTACCAGTTAATCCAAAGCTTTCAGAATAGTTTTCTAATTTAATATCATTAATTGAAAAATTATCTCCCGTAAAACTACTAGTATCTAAAGCATTCGCCATCATAGATTTTTCCCAAGCATTAACATTTAATGCTATCACAAATCCAAATAATACTATTAACCCCTTAAATATTCTTTTCATAAATCCTCCTAATACAATTTAGATCCTGCAACTAAACTATCATCCACTATCATTAAATTAATAACTTCTTTATCATCTTCATAATGTAAAGCGGACAAAAGCATTCCATTACTTTCTTTACCCATCATACTTCTAGGAGGTAAATTAAGTATTGCAAGAACATTTTTACCTATTAATTCTTCAGGTTCATAATAAGCATGTATTCCACTTAAAATAGTGCGGTCTACTCCGGTACCATCATCTAAAGTAAACTCTAATAACTTGGTACTTTTTTCAACTGCTTTACAGTCTTTAGCACTACTCTTAAATCAGATTTACTAAATGTTTCAAAATCCACATATTCTTCAAATAAAGGATCTATTCTAATTTCCATATTCTCACCTTCTTAATCATTATAACATAGAATGTGCTATAATAGTAAAAGAAAGGATAAGAAATATGGATACACTTAAAAATCTTCCTGAAGGAGAAAGAATTCTTTATAAAGACAATATATTTTCCGGCAACTACGATCAATCTATCTTTCTAAAAAAAGCAAACGATGATGGATCCCACCGCCCAAAATATTATATAAGTGCTTTTTCACCAAAAGATGGAATGTTAAGCATGCAAGGATATTTATATTTTTATTTAGATTATGAAACTAAAAAAAGTTACTTTGTAGGCGTCAAAGTATATCCAGAATTCCGTAATTTAAATATAGCATCATTTCTAGTCGCTTCTTGGATAGACCTTTGCTTAAGTAATGGCTATGACTTTTTAGGTGTTAATCAAAAGCAAAGAAAACCTTTTTTACTATACTTACTAAAAACTTACGGTTTTGAAATATTAGATAAATCTTTATACGAAACAAGACCAGATATAATAACTATATGTCGTAATGAAGATTTACTAGACTATACTAAATACTTATCATTTAAAGATCCTAAACATGAAAGTAACTTTACTAAAACAAATATTTGGAAAGAAGATAATTATCATATTATTCATGATTTAGAAGGATTTATTACCTTAGACAATGTAATATTACCTCTTCAAAATGCTAAAAAAGCCAATATTGATTATCAATTATTAGATACCTTTATAGCTAGAGCAAAAACGGAAGAAACAATTAAAAAACATACAAAATAAAAATCTAGTCAAATAATTGACTAGATTTTTTAATCATTACATTATTCAACTCTACTTCTTATAAATGCATCCCTTGACTAACATTTCTAGAACGATCTATTTCTTCTTGTCTTCCTGATAAAGCTAAAAGATCTTCCATAGTAAATCCTTCTGGTAATTCAGATGGTTCAATTTTTTGAACTAAATCATCCATAGACGGTTTATCCTTATCAGATGAACTTGAACCAGTTGTTCCCTTAGGTACTAAATCATCCATTGTTGGAATATACTCTTCATCCATCATTCTTGCAATATCAGAGCCATCCCTTTCTTCAACATCTTTACCATATTCTTCATCCATCATTTTTGCAACATCAGAATCACCTTGATTAGTTAATTTAGGCTCATGCTCATCATCTACTAATCCCTCTTCTAATTCATCTAACCAGTCGCCATCATTTCCTATATCTAATGCCATATTATCCTCCTAACAATACAACTATTCATTTCTACCATATCACATTGTAAATGAAACAAAAATAGATTGTAAAAAGTTTTACAATCTATTTACTTATCTTAATTTATAAGATGTTACAACTAAGTATCCTAAAAATACTCCAAATATTCCAGTCATTGCTTGAACAGCACCCATTGAATACTTTAATGCATCAACTGCTGCTTTAGGGAAAACTCCACAAGCATTTAAAATACTAAATACTCCAAAGATAATTAATACTTTAATGATAACTGCAAATAAGCCTGTCAAAAAATAGTTAAATTCTCTGTAAACAAAGAAATATTTATAAGCGTAAACAAAAGCAAAATTACCAAGCCATATAGCAGGCATCATCCAAACCATATTCATACTAAATGGTCCAAATAAAAGTCCACTACATATAGTTGCAATACTTGGAAGCATAACAATACTCCATAGTCTTTTAAATCCAGTTAGATTAAAAGCACTTACTACTAATAAACTATTAATAATAGTACCTACTATTATTTGGGTATTACTAGTAACTAAACTTTCTGCTCCGAATGCTAGATGAATTAACTTACCTAAAAATAATGGTATTAAAAATGCTAGCACTGACATTATTATTGAATCTCTTAATTCTTCTTTCTCACTAAAGTTAAACCATGTTTTATGCAATACTTTACTCATAAACAAAACCTCTCCTCTAATTTATTTTTAACACATATTTAGAATTTAATCAATTATTTAACGTAATTTTAAATAAAAAAAGCAACTTAAGTTGCTTTATCTTCTTCTTCTATCTCCGCCTTGATTATTTTGTCCAGGGTTTCCGCCACCATGGCCTCCCATTTGGCCTCCACCCATAAATTGATTTGTAATACTTGTTGTTTTTTGACCATTTACTATTAAAGTTCCACCTGTATACTTGGCTTCACCATCATAGTCAAATGGTGATTGTGCAGTGATATTAATAGTTCCTCCATTTATATAAAGGTTACCATTAGAATCAATTGCATCTGTATCCCCTTGTCCCATAACGATCGTAATATTACCACCATTTATCTCACAAGTTACACTGTATGCGGTTGATTTATTTGCTGCATTAATTCCATCATCGGAAGCATTAATATTTATATCACCACCATTTATTTTTACATATGTTGCTTCTAATCCTTCAGCAGAATTTATTTCAAATGTTCCTGATTTTATCTCTAATAAACCATTCGCATGGATACCATCATCTACAGTTGTAAGTTTAAATGTTCCACCATTAATTGTACAATTTGTTTCGGCTTGAATACCATCAGTCTTAGCATTTATTGTAATAGTTCCACCACTAATTAATACAAATCCCTTGTCAGCATCAGTATCATTAGTAGCTTTAATACCATCACCACCAGATGTTATATCAAGTACTCCCCCAGTTATTTCAACTGAATCTTTTCCTTTAATAGCATCATCAACTGAATTAACTGTGATACTACCACCAGTAATTTTTAAATCATCCTTAGAGACAATTCCATCTCCTAAATTAGATGTTACTTTTAAAGTCCCTTCACCAGATAATACTAAATCATCCTTACTGTAAATAGTGCCCTCTACACCATCTTCAAAACCGCTATAGGTTTTACCATCAACTAAAGTATTATTAGTATTTTTTACTGTCTCAATTTCTAAAGTATCAGCATTTTCTACATATATAGCAGGTCCTTTACTATTAGTAATACTTACACCATTAAGAATTAATTTTACTTTTCCATCTGTCTTAATATAAATAAGTCCATCACTAATTGTACCTGTTAAAGTATAAACACCTTCTTTAGTTATCTCAATACTTTTAGTCAAAGTAATATCATTAGAATCATATGTACCCCAATCAGTGTTTTCTATCTGACTAGTAGATGTTGATGTACTACTTCCACCTCCATTTGAAGATTTATTTGTTTTATTAATATAGAAATAATATCCTCCTATTCCAAGTAACAATAAAACCAATAAACCTACCACAACAATTTTATCTCTTTTCATTATAATTCAATCTCTCCTATCTCACTTGATAAACTAATTTTTAAATTACCATTTCTTTCTCTTAATTCATCTATAAACATTT
>CACXGV010000013.1 GCA_902767375.1 uncultured Erysipelotrichaceae bacterium | reverse complement strand
TCTGCAAAACTTGGTTTCTTTTCTTCAACTACAACTTCTTGAGTAGTTTCTTCTTCTTTCTCCTCTTCTTGAATTTCTTCTGCTACTGTTTTTGTTGTAGTTTCAAGTGGCTTCACCTGTTCCACTTTTTGATTAACTTTTTCTAACAATTTAAAAAGAGCTACACTTTGATGTATCCCTTTATCATCTTGTTCTAAAATCTCATCTGCGAAACCTAGTTCAACACACTTCTCAGCGGTTAACCATGTTTCATCATCTAACAATTCTTGTAATTCTTCACGAGTTATTTTTATACGTGACATATAACTTTCAATAGATGCCTCCATAATTACATCCAAATCATCTGCCTGTTTTCGTAAATCTTTTGAATTTCCTTGTGCGACTGTCCAGCAATTATGAATCATCATTAATGTATTTTTAGGCATATAGATTTTATCTCCTGCCATAGCAATAACACTTGCTATAGAACATGCACAACTATCTACATATACATTTACTTGTGCATTAGCATTTTTTAACAAATTATAAATAGCAATACCAGTGAATACATCACCACCATAAGAATTGATATGTACATTCAATGTATCACCATTCAAATTTTGTAGTTTTTGTCTTATCTCATTAGCAGTAATATCCTCCTCATACCACTTATATTCGACTATATCACCATAAATATATAACTCGTTAGAATCTTCATAATATTGCATAAAATTATACTTATTCATTGTTCTCACCTCCCTCAGCATTTGAATAGTTTTTAGTTATATAATGTTCATCTGCCCATTTTTCATTTAGTTTAGGCTCTTTTATTTTAGTTCTTAACTCATTATTACTAAATCCTATTCTCATTAATACATCTAAACTATTTGATACATCAAAAATATTAATATGTTCTATTGTTGAAGTATCAACTTTTAAATAAGTTCCTTGTAAGTACTGTTCTTTTTTAAAATACTTACGATTAAATTCGTTTGAAATCATATTTGCAATTGGATCTATACAGTATGTTAAAAAATTGTTGGTTTGTTCCTTTATTTCTGCTAAATCACCTTTAATAATACCTTTAGGAATATTTAAAGCAACACATACTTGATTTAATACTTCATCGATACTTTTAATTACTTCTTCAGTATTCATATTTGTGTTAGCAGTTTGACTTTTTTCAGTAAATTCTAATCCATCTTCTAAAGGTAACACAGAATTAGCAGATTTAAAGTAATTTTCAAATTTTTTCTTGATATATTCTTGCAATTTTTGTGAATCTTCAAACTTTTGTGAAAATAAACCACCAATTTTTAATATTCCTTTTACTCCTCTTTGTAAGTTATAATTTTCTATCACTTTAGATAAAAACAATCCGTATGATGAGTATAAATCATCAATTATATCTGTTATACCTTTATTGCTTAGTTTTGTATAAATAACATCATCAGAACTAAATCTTTTATTAAGTATTAAATTCTCGTTTGAATTTTCTTGTTTAAACGTGACATTATAAAAGACACTTTTCTTTAGTGTCTTATCTGTTTTTTCAAAACTATCTGCGATATAAAAGTAATTATCATGCTGTATTACTAAAACTTCATTATCCATAATTAATTTATAGATGTATTTTATCCAAAATTCACTTGCATTTTGATTTGGATTAGGCTCTATATTGAATAAATAATAATTATCCGCTTTAGTTTCTTGATTTTTTGTATATGTTTTAAATTCACAATTAGAAATAGCCTTAGCAATTAAATTTATTGCAGAATTTAAAGCCCACTCTTTATAAAAAATTTCTTGTACTGTATCAATACAAATACATTCATTTAAATATATTTTATCTTTTCTTCCAAAAAAATCAGATATCTTCATGTTATCCCTCCTTTTTTTAAAAACTAAATGAATCAAAATTCATAGCACCGTCACTATTACTCTTAGGTAACTCATCTTCTAAACTCATAGCATGTACAAATGCCATAAAACCATCTGTTTTTCGAGTTTGCCATTCGATTTTAAAATATGTTTTGTTACCTTTACCATCTGTTTTAACTCCGGTATTATTTGTATACCACCTCATCATCATATCATCTCCCCAGACAATTTTATGATTTATAAATATTTCTTCTATTGTTGGAGCGATTTTATTATGTGTAATTCCGCCACTTCTTACAAGTGCTAACGTTCCATTAGGATTTTCTTTTGAAATTGGATAAATACCAACGTTTTCAAATTCTTCACGTAATAGATTATATCTAAAAGTATCCATTGCAATTTTCTTGATATTATACTTCTTACTCATTTCTAGAAACCAATTAACGACTTCTTTAGCATCGATTGTTGGAGTATTAAGCATTGTACATAATCCTTTATCCACCGCCTCATTTAATGGAAATTTTAAATAAGGTAGATGAATACTACTACTACATACAAATGAGTGGTGTATTAGATACCTCATATCACCTTTTCTAAAAAGTAATACACAACCGCAGAAATCATTAACATCAGCATAATCAATTCCTCCAATACAAGTCATACCACTTAAATCAGGTAGTGGTTTATTAGTCGCTTGAATATTGTCCCAACTCGTAACGGTTTGTGCTTCATCTCTTGCAGGCATATTCATTCTTTTTGTCATAAAAGCGAACTTTTTATTAGGTCTTAATTTCATCTCTTCATATTGTCTTGTTATCTCCTGTTTTAATACTGGAAGATATTCAATACTTGGATTTGCTTTAATCCACATATCTGGATCATCAACTTCATCTTCTGAATCTAAATCACAAATAAAAGGGAAATATCCTAACGATTTATTTTCTCCCTCCAAAACTACATCACAACTTGATAGTAAATCATCTAAAGGACCTCCTCTAACATCGCCATTAGTAGTAATAATGATTGTTCTAGGGTGTTTTACTTTACCTAAAGCACCCGTAAAAATGTCTATCTGCTTTGTATCTGTATAAGCATGATATTCATTAAATACTATCATACCT
>CACXGV010000012.1 GCA_902767375.1 uncultured Erysipelotrichaceae bacterium | reverse complement strand
AGGTGGCAAACATTTATCTTACTTTTCAGCATCCTTCTCAGTTTCAATTTCACCTTGAAGAACTCCCCTACCAAAATTTGGGTTTCTAGCTCACGGCGTTTACCACGTTCCACCCCTTTTGTTTCCAAAAGGACTCGTCTCTTTGGCACTTTTATACCTAATCTAACCATTTGAGGTTATTTCGGAGCCGTTAGCATGAGCTACCTAAGGTTATTTTTTTCCTTAGCGTGAACACTAAAGTCATCTCAGACTTTGCGAGCATGGACTTTCCTCTACATTAGATGCAGCGTTTGCCTTTGATATTATTCTCTACCATATACTATTTTTTCTAAATTAGATAATCTTCTTAAAAGATCTGTATTGGTTGCACTAGGATTAGATCCACCAGATGCTTCAATTGATTCTTTTAATTTACGATACTCTGCTTGAAGTTTACGATTATCTTCTAATAAGTTATTATTCTCTTGTTCTAATTGTTTGATTGTTCTTAAGAATTCAGTATAATCTCTGATAATCATGTCAAGATATTTATCAACTTCTTGCATTCGATAGCCTCTAGCATCAATTTTGAATTCATGTTCTAGTATTTCATTTGGAGTTAAAAATAATTTATCTTCCATATTATACCACCTTCTTATCACTAATATTTTATTAAAATTACCTATCTTTGTCAAGACTGGTAAGGATATTCAAAAGGTCTTCATATAAAATGATATCATCGGTTTTTTGAAGCATTTCATTATATATATTGTTCATTCTATCACCAATAATAATATATCATATATGACTTTTAAAATATTGATTTCGTCATTTTATGCTAAAATAATCAATAATGGGTTTACTAATTGAATCAGCAATTATCTCTTTATTACTTGTTAACCAATCATAATCTTTTTCATTATCAAAGTATCCTAGATTAATAATCATACTTATTGGAACATTATGATCAGTTAATTCCTCAATGTTATTAAATGAAAATTTTATACCTTTGTTACCTTTTGAATCATAATAGTTTTTAATTATACTATTATGAATTAGATTTGCTATAGAAAAAGTTTTGCTATCTTCATTATTAATCCATGTTTCTATACCATATGATTCATGAGAAATGCTAGCACTAGTTTTTAATGATAAATATAAATCTGCATTATTAGTCTTTGCTTCACTCATGCTTTTATTTAAACTATTATCTGGATTATTTCTAATTACTTTAATACTTTTTTCTTCTAATTTAGTTGTTATTAATCTAACTAGTTCATTTAAATCTTCTGTATTCTCATTTGTCGTATTAGTATTTATATATATAGTATATGAATCTTGAGGATCTAATCCAATGACATCATCAGTTATGATACTATTATTTTTGTTTTTGTCTTTTACAATTGTCTTAATATTTACTTTTTCATTAATTTCAATTGGTTCTTTGTATTCAATCCCTTTTTCACTTGGGTCAGAGCCATCTAAAGTATAGTAAATCTTACCACTGTTATTTGGATTATAAAGTTCTACTTTTTTATTATTAAATGATGAAAAGTAGGCTCTTCTTAAAGTATCTTTATCGTTAATTGTAAATTTAATACTGTCGGTTTTAGTATATTTTTCCATATCTTCATATTTAGCTAAAATCTTTAATGTGTAGTTTTCACTTTTTTTAAAGAAGTCTTTACTAATTACAATATTATTATTATTTATAGGAGTTTCTTTAATCATGGTATCTTCTCTAAAAATTTGAAGTAGATATTCAGTAGCATTGTTACCACCATCAAAGGATAATGGAATATCACTATAATTAAGAATAATATCATTTTGTGGTTCAATAATGGTTAAATCATCTATTGGGCTTATATTACTATAAAGCTTTAAAGAATGAATTATAGTATTGTTATCATATAGATTAATTGTATATATATTTTCTTTATTAGAATAAATACTTTTATCAATAGTATACTCGTTATCAGTTATTCTTTCTTTTTTATATGTTTTTTTATCATCTTTTATTTCTATATAATAATCTTTTTTAGTTAAATCTCCATCTATTAATAAATAATAGTTTTCATCATTATTTAATAAAATAGAATTATTCTGGTTAAAGGTTGGTTCATTATAAGTAAAAGTATAAGGATTTTCAGCAGTAATATTTAATCCTGCTTTATTATAAGCAATTACTATTATTTGATATGTTTTATCAGTTTGGATTCTTTTTAGATTGATAAACATATCATTTTTTTTAGTTTTTTCAGACCATAAAACTGTATTATCATCATTATATACAACAATTTGATATTCATCTGCTGCTTTTAATTTTTCAAATTTTATATGAAAATTAGTGCTTATATTATCTACACTAATAATTTTAAAAGATTTATAGAAGTCATCCCCATTAATAATATGAATAGATTCCACTACTGTAATAGTTATAAAAACAATAATTATAAATATTATAGATATAATTGTTCTTTTCATATTGACCTTCCTATTCTATTATTAATTATATAATAGAATAGCCAATAAAAAAAGACCTAAAAAGGTCTAGATTTGATTAAATACGTTCTTTTTCTTAGTATATACTACAGCGCTACCAGCAATTAATAATACTGCTGCTAATGGTAAAATGTAATCAGATACACCAGTATCAACAGGTTTTACTGGAGGTTTTGAATTATTACATAAAATATATTCTTTTTTAATAACTACAACAGGTCTAATACCACCTTTAACATTATCTGTAATGCTTGTAATATCTTTAGATACTAAAGTAGCCCATACACCATCATCAGTGGTTCTTTCATCATTGTATTCAACCATATACATTGAAGTACTAGTTGCTGAACCATCTACAATACTTGTCCAATAGTTGTATAATTCTTTTGGCATTCCTGTCCCTTTGATTGGTGCTAAGAATGAATATTTAGCAGGGATTTCATATTGATTTTGAGCATTTTTATTAATTCCTAAATATGCTAAATCAGCTGCTGATAAAAGACTAGCTTTATCTTCAATTCTCCATTTTTTTCCTTCTTGATTAATTAAAGATTGTAATTTTTGACCGATTACAGCTTCTTCTAATACTGTTGATGCTCCATGGTTATCATCAGGTGAAGCTTCATCGTATACTGTCATAGATCCTTCAATTGAACCATCGAAGATTAATGTAACTGTATCTTCTCCAGCTTTACTTTCTTTAAGTACGTGGAATCCTACTCCATTCTTATAATCTTTTTCATATCCTTCGTATAGAGCTACTGAAACACTATCACCAACATTGAATGTTTCAGAAGTTGCTAAGGCAGATACACTAAGTGGCATTGCTAACGCTGCAAGTAATAAAATAATTTTTTTCATATCATTCACTCCATCCTTATTATTTTATCTCTTATTGTAATTAATATAACACATATTTTTGATAATAACAATATTTATTCTTTTATTTTACGTTCAATTGTGTTATTCTTTTTATAGAATAAAGGGATAGTAAATGAAAAAAAGAGATAGTTTTAATACAATTTTATTCTTCTTAATTACTTTATTAGGAATAGTTTTTTACAATAAGTTTATATATTTAGCACCTAATTTAAATGTTAGTATTGGTTTAATTATATATGCATTTTCTTTTCTAATTTTAGTTTATTTATATAAAAATACTAGTATTAAGTATGCTAAAGAAACTATATTTTCTGTATTTGCTATGCTACTTGTATTCTATTTTTTAGTTACTATATTAAATTCAATAGATAGTATTACTGATTCTAAATTAATTAGTGATAATTTAAGAAATATATTTACACCTAATGCAGTTGATGTTAAGGGATACTTTCTATATTATCCACACGTGTCAGCAGTTATTACATATCCAGTTGTATTTTTCTTATCACATTATATTTTTATTACTACATATGAGGCACTTGAGGAAGCAACTAATTATATAATCGGATTTGTACTAGCAATTCTTATAAGTTTTATACTTGATCAAGTTATTTATACTCCTTTAGTAAATGCTCATAAATTAATCAATGGATTAATAACTTATCCAGAATTAATAAGACAACTAACAGCTAACTTCATTGTAGTAATATTTATGTCGATAATGCTTTTATTTATATATGCTTTAAGAAGAGAAAAAAGGAATCGTTAAATGATTCCTTTTTTATTTTTCTTTATGATTTCTTTTTGTTTTTTCTTCTTTTTCAGATTCTTTAGTAGGTTCTTTCTTTTCTGATTTTGGAAGAGCTTCTTTACGAGATAAGTTTAATCTTCCTTTATTGTCATAACCTAATGATTTAACAACTATTTCGTCTCCTACTTTAACGATGTCACTTGGTTTATTAACTCTTTCGTTAGCAAGTTGTGAAACATGAACTAATCCTTCACAACCATCCCAAAGTGATACAAAGCAACCAAAGTCTTCTACTTTTACTACTTTTCCAGTATAGATTTTACCATCTTCAACTTCTCTAACGATATTTTCAATGCGTTCGATAGTTCTTCTAATAACATCTTTATCAGTATGATATACGATTACTTTTCCATCATCTTGAAGGTCTACTTTAACAGCATCTTTATCACTTACGGTTGTAACTCCTTCAGGTGAGCATTCAAGAATAATCTTAGTTATCATTTCTCCACCACGTCCGATAACATCTTTAATCTTTTCAGGATTAATGTTAATCATTTCAATCTTAGGAGCATATGGAGATAATTCTTTTCTTGGTTCTGGAATTACACTTGTCATTAAGTCTAATATTTCTAAACGAGCTTTTTTAGCTTGTTCTAAAGCCTCTTTAAGAATATTTTTTGTTACACCCTTTATTTTAATATCCATTTGAAGAGCTGTAATACCTTTTTTAGTTCCAGCTACTTTGAAGTCCATATCTCCCATGTGGTCTTCAATGCCTTGAATATCTGTTAATATTGTATATTTTTTACCTTTAGTAATTAATCCCATTGCAATACCAGCTACAGGTGCTTTGATTGGAACACCAGCTGCCATTAAACTTAAGCATCCAGCGCAGATGCTTGCTTGAGATGATGAACCATTACTTTCTAAAATTTCAGAAACTACTCTAATAGTATATGGGAATTCTTCTTCTGATGGAATTACTTGTAGAAGTGCTCTTTCACCTAGGGCACCATGTCCAATTTCTCTTCTTCCAGGAGCTCCATAGCGGCCAGTTTCTCCTACGCTGAAGTTAGGGAAATTATAATGAAGCATAAATCTCTTAGTATCTTCTAGTCCTAGTCCATCTAAAATTTGATGTTCGCCAATTGCTCCTAAAGTTGTAGTAGCAAGTGCTTGAGTTTGGCCTCTAGTAAATACTGCTGAACCATGAGTTCGTGGTAATAAATCTATATAAGCAGATAATGGTCTAATTTCATCTACTTTTCTACCATCTGGTCTAACTTTTTTGTTAGTAATTAAGTCTCTTACTACTTCTCCTTCGATAGCATCTACTACTTTTTTAGCTAATTTAGGAATCTCTTCATCTTCTGGATATGTCTCAGTGAAGTGAGCAATTGTATCTTCTTTTACTTCATCAATACGAGCATAAGATGCTAATTTATCTTTAATTTGAACAGCTTTTAACATTTCATCTTCAGCATATTCTTTAACTTCTTTTTCAAAGTTTGGATCGATAGATGCAAGTTCTACTTCTACTTTTGGTTGACCTACAACTTCGATAATACTTTCTTGGAATTCACATAACATCTTTACATGTTTTTGGCCAAACATTAGGGCATCTAACATGTCTGATTCACTTGCTTCATGTGCACCAGCTTCAATCATACAGATGTCATTTTTTGTTCCAGCTACAGTTACTGTTAATTCACATTTGTCAATTTGTTCAGCAGTTGGATTGATAACAAAATCTTTACCAATTTTACCTACTATTACACCAGCTACAGGTCCATCAAATGGTATTTTTGATATTCCTAAAGCTAGAGATGATCCAAATAATGCAGTCATTTCTGGTGAATTATTAGGGTCTACAGAAAGTACAGTGTTGATGACTTGTACTTCATTTCTAAAATTTTCATCAAACATTGGTCTAATTGGACGATCTATTTGTCTTGCTGCTAAAGTTGCACTGTCAGTAGGTCTTCCTTCTCTTTTAATAAATCCGCCTGGTATCTTTCCAACAGAATATAGTTTTTCATTATAAACTACAGTTAATGGGAAGAAATCACCAGTTCCAACATTATCACTCATTACAGCTGCTGATAAGATAACAGTATCCCCATATCTTACTAGAACTGCCCCATGAGCTTGTTTTGCTAATTCGCCTGTTTCTACAACTATTTCTCTCCCTAAAAAGTTGTATTTAAATTCTTTCTTCATTTTCTAATCCTTTCATACAAATAAAAAGACACTAAAAAAAGTTAGTGCCCTATTTTCTAATATTTAATTTTTCGATTACTTCACGATATCTTACAACATCTTTTCTTTTTAGGTAATCTAAAAGACTACGTCTTTTACCAATCATTAGGAATAATCCTCTTTTTGAATGATAATCATGCTTGTGTTCTTTTAGATGTTCAGTTAAGTTGTTGATTTCATCAGTAAGTACTGCTATTTGATATCCTGTATCACCAGTGTTAGAACTTCCACCAGTAAATTCTTTTAATCTTTTAGCTTTTTGTTCTTTTGAAACTGCCATAAAAAAACCTCCTTATATATTATTTATCGGTTTAATCATAGAATGAAATCAAGGAGAGAATCCATTCCAAGATAAAACTTCTAGTTAATTATATTATAAATAGTTCATAAAATCAATAAAAATTGCTTTATTTTAGAGATAATAGACGTTTTAAAACATCATTTGGTGTATAGCCATCATATTTTGGTGCTCTTTCTAGTTCTTTTACTTTAAAAAGATCCCAATATTTTAATTTCACATGGTAAGTTGCTTCTCCCAATGGTGTGTTTATCCCAGCTATAAATGAATCATTATACATTGGCTCATTTTCTTCGTCATAATGTTTTTTACTCTTCCAAGAGATATCAGCATAGGTATTGCATAACACAGCAAATAGATAAATGCGATGAGTATATAATTCTTCAAATGTATGATAACCATCTGATATTTCTTTTGTTTGAAGATTCTTGCCCTTATTTTCTTGTATTAGTTTATTAATTTCTTTACTGTCCAAAGTAATCACCTCTAATATTATTATACTATAAAAAAAATAAAACACCTAGGGGTGTTTTATTTGGGCCATGCCCATCTATCTTAAACACTAATTAGTGTATATATTATTATATGGTGGAAACAAAGATATTTTGTAATTATTAAGCCTAAATTTATAATAAATTGTTCCACAATTTTGCGTATTATAATATTTAATATTAAGTTTTTCTAAGGTATCAATAGTTTCTTTATTAGGATGATGATATAAATTATTTCTCCCTGATGAGATAATAGCGTTTTGGGGAGAAATAGTTTTTAAAAAATCATATCCACTACTTGTTTTGGACCCATGATGAGCAAGTTTAATTATATTAATCTTGTCACCATGTTCCTTTAAATATTTTATTTCTTCTTCTTTATCAGCATCCCCTAAAAATAGGAGTTTATGTTTTCCTACTCTAAGCAGACAAATAATGCTACTGGAGTTTTCATCATCTCCAATATAATTATTATATATGCTAATATTTAGTTTCTTATGATATTTTTTTACTAAATGGGGATTCATCTTTAGTAAATTTTTTTCTAATTCATTAATTTCATTATTATTAATCATGACATTCTTAACAATTATATTTTTTATTATGTATTTAGCATCCAACATATGATCTTGATCGCCGTGAGTAAGCAGCATAAGATCTATGTGATTATAACCTAAGCTTTTAATTAACTTAATAGTATTTTGACTTATTGTTTTATTTAAAACACCTCCAGTATCAATAAGAATTACTTCATTTTGATGAGTAATTAAAGTACTATCACCTTGACCAACATCTAAAAAAAATATATTAGTATTATTATTTATTAAAGGGATTGTTTTGATAATGATTATTATTAATAGATTTAAAAGTATATATTTAAAGTTATTGGTTTTTATGACTAATAAAAGTAATAAATAATATATTAATACTATAAATATATTTGTTTTAGGTATGATAATTTTTAGAGAAATAATACTTAAAATACTATTTACTTTTTCGAGAATAAATACCATATTATTAAATAAAGGTTCTAAAAACTTAAAGATAAAAACTATTATACTTAATGGATAGATAATTAGACTTATTAAGGGGACAATTATTAAATTATTAATAATAGATAATAAGTTTATTTCATAATTTAAACTAACCGTAATAGGAAGACTAAATAAAAAGGCTACTAAACTAGTAATTATTAAATTATAAATATAGTTTTTATGATAGTATTTAGTACTTATTATTAAACCATAAGTAACTAATATGGAGTATAAAAAACCATAATCATAAATATAAAATGGATTATAGATTAAGAGAATAATAATTGTGATTATTAAGATATTTTTAGTTTCAATTTCTAAATCATATTTTTTGTTTAAGGCAAGGGTTATAAAGAATAAAATGCTTCTGATTAAGCTGGCAGAATTATTTGTTATAAGTAAATAAATAATAAGAAAGGAAATTATTATTATGTTTTTATTTTTAATTCTTTTTAAGATATGATTTAAAATTAAGGTTAATAATCCAATGTGCATTCCACTTAGGGCAAATAAATGACTTACTCCATTTTCTTGAAATAGTAGATAATCTTCTAAATCAGTTTTATCACCAATAATAAAGGCTTTTAAATATCCTTTTTGTTTATAGGTATTTGATCTATCTATAATAAAATTTTTTATATTATAAATTATATTTTTATTTTTAGAAATCAGTTTAATGTTTTTTATTTTAAATAAGTAGAATATTTTTTGGTTAGATAAATATTTTCGATAATTAAAAGTATTAGGAATTGTATTATTCATGGGTTCATACATGGTTCCTTCAATCTTTACTTTATCGCCTATTTTAATATTAAGAATATCTTCTGATTGATAATATCCTATCACCTCCTCTATATTTTTTATATGAATTGTATATTTTTGATTTTTATACTTTATATTAGTTATAGTTCCTTCAAAGGTATTTGATGGGACTAATTTACTTTCTATTTTAAAATAATTGATTCTTAGAAAAACTAATAACATGGTAAGAATTAAAGATATATAATATATATACTTATATTGTAATATAGTCTTTAATCTTATCAAATAAAGCATCTCCTAAACCAGAGACATTTTTAATATCTTCTATCTTAGTAAAGTTCCCATTATCATTGCGATATTTAATTATGGCTTGAGCCTTAGATGAACCTATTCCTGGTAAAGTGGAAAGATCTTCAATACTGGCTGTATTAATATTTATTTTAGTTTCATTATTTTCTTCTTTTTCAAGGCAATTATTTACTTCAATCGTTTCACATTTACATGGCGCTGTACTTACTGGTTTGGTAGTTGTAGTAGTAGTTTTTTTCGTTGTTAATTCACTTTTAGTAAAAATATATATTACCATTTCATTTTTTAATTTTTGGCTTAGATTAATATTGGCAGTGGTTCCATTTTTAGTTAAACCACCAGCCATATTGATAGCATCAATTACCTTGTCTCCTTCTTTAAAACTAAAAACTCCAGGTTTCTTAACTGCCCCTTTAATGTCAAAATATCCTTGGCTTTTATTATCTTCAGATACATTTAGAACGATTGGTTCTTCCTGGATAGTGTTCTCTTCAACAAGATTATTATTTTGATAATAGTACATAGTAAATATAAATAAAATAATGACTGCTACTAATAATAAAAGATATTTTTTGTATTTATATATAAATTCTATTCTTTCACCTCCTATTAGTTATATTAACCATTAAGAGGTTCTTTCCTTTTTTTTATTGTATTTTGTGGATAAATAGTAGTAATTTGTGGATAATATAAAAAAATCTGTAATTTTTATTTACAGATTTTTAATTTTGAGGTTTTACTACACTAATTGTTAATAGATTGTTTTCTAATTTTTCAATAATTTTTTCTGCAGTTTCACTACTTAATGATTTATATATAACATTTATATCATTTATAACAGTCCCATAATTTAAAATATCATCTTGAATAGAAGTATTAATTGATTCTATATTATCAAACAACCATATTAAGTTACTAGTTGCTACTTTAATCTTTCGCGAAATATCTTCATCACTAGCGGATAGTTTAGACATTGTATCTTTAATACGATTAATAAAATAATCTGGATAATCAGTTTCAGCAATAAATATTTGAATAAAATAGTCATCTGTTTCTTCTAAGCGAGACCCAATATACTTATTAATAATGCCATTACTTTTTAATTCTTCATTTATAATAGATGTTGTCCCAAAATTAATCTTTGAAATAATATCTAGATATAGTTTTAATTCTAAACGAGATAGTTTTAAAGTTTTAAAATTGTTTTTTGGAATTTTATAAGCCAAGGCTACTTTAGATTTCTTTACATCCATTTCTTTTGAAATATATTCATTATTAATTTCAAATGGTTCATTGTTTTTTATTAATTCTGGGGCATCTTCTTCGGCAAAACCAAAGTTATTCATAACACTTGACGTAATCGCAACTGCTTCTTCAGGATTAAAATTACCAGTAATTATTAAGAACATATTTTCTGGTTTATAAAAAGCTTTATAAGCATTAGAAATATCGTCACTTTTTATTTGTTTTATATCATCTACACTGCCACTTACTAAATATCTTCTTTCATCATTTATGAATAGATTTTCATATAAATTGCGAAATAGATTAGTTGAGGGATCATCTTCATACATTTTTATTTCTTCAGTGATAATACCTCTTTCTTTGGAAACTAATTCTTTATTAAAGTATGGCGTATAAACCATATTAATTAAATAAGATAAGTTTTCTTTAAAGTGAGAATTAGCAAATACTTCATAACATGTTACATCATTAGATGTATAAGCATTTACACTTGAACCTAAAGTTGCAAAATGTTCAAAAGCATCCTCGTCTGGCATATTAAACATTAAATGTTCAAGATAATGGGCTATTCCTTTGGGATCTTCATGTTTTTCACCATTATACTTGTAGTTTGTATAAATTGAACCATATTTTACATTTAAGGTTATATAAAAATTTTTGACTTTATCATTTGGTTGCATATAGATATCTAAACCATTATCTAAATGCTCGATATAAATTGTTTCTCTAGTTCCAAGGATTTCAACTTTATTCATTTTGGCCTCCATCTAGGGTATATATAATACTAATACTTACTTTCTTACTTAAAGCATATATTTCGTCTTTAGTTACTTCTTTATAAGTTTTTAGTCTTGTATCAATATCATCCATTTCTTTTAAATCATAATAGAAATAATTATCAATAATACGATTCATATCATCTTTAGAATAATTTAAGCTTGAAATGATTTGTTCTTTAGCATAATCTATTTCTTCATCAGTTATGTTGTTATTCATTTCTTTTAAGGATTCTTTAATTAACTTAATAGCTTCTTTAGTTTTAGATGGGTCTACTCCAGTAGTTATTATTATTAAACCATCATATTTTTGATAGAAAGAACTTACTCCATAACATAATGAATTATCTTCTCTTAGTTTTTGAAATAATTTATTTTTAAGTGAATTCTGACCTAAAATATTATTATAAATATTTGCTACATATCTTTCTTCATAAGTTGTTAAGTTATTTAGGTTTAAGATACAAACTATATTAGTTTCAAAATTATTAGATGAATCATGGTATAAAGATTCTTTTTGTTTAGAATTTGATACATGCATATTAATCTTATGGTTCTTAATTATATTAAATTTTGCCTCAGCTAAAATTATTTTAGTTACATCTTCCATATCTAAGTTACCAACTACAAAGATATCTATGTAATCATTTTTAATCATTTTTTGGTAGTATTCATATAAATTGGTAGGGGTTATAAAATCTAATTGTTCGACTGAACCAATATTATTATAAGCTGATGGAGTATTTCCTAAGTGTTTTAAAGCATTAATAAGTGATAATCTTTTAGGATCTTCAATAGCATGATTGATACTATCTTTTACTCTTTCTTTAATGATAGAAAATGTTTTGTTATCAAATTCACTAATATTAACGTTTGGATTTAATAGCATATCAAATAATAATTTTATACATCCTTTTACAATGGACTTATCAGCATATTCTGGATTTAAAAAATCAATACCAAAACTAGTTATTAAAGAATTACCTACTTTAGTCGTTTGACCATAAAAACTACTATCATATAAGTTTTCTAATTCTATTAAGAGTTTGCGATTAGTTGGATAAGTTTTATTTGATTCGGTTAGTATTCTAGTTAGGAATTGTCTTTTAGTAATATCTTCTACTTCTAAATTATTATGAAATATTACTTCTATATGACTTATTTTAAATTTATCAGTTTTAATTAAATGAAGGTTATAACCTCCTAAGGAAAGCTTTTTATATTCCATTTAGACACCTCTTTACTATTATAAGTACTTTTTTTACTTTTATAATGACATTATACCATAGTTTTTGTTATAATTATCACGAAAGGTAGGTTAATATGAATCCTATACATATTGTTACAAGTAAAGAAAATATTGCTCCATTAGTTTTATTTCCAGGTGATCCTTTAAGAGCAAAATATATTGCTGATAATTATTTAGAAGATGCTAAATTAATAAATGATGTTAGAAATATGCTTGGTTATACTGGAACATATAAAGGAAAAAGAATTACTGTTATTGGTTCAGGAATGGGCATTCCTAGTGCGTCTTTATATGCATATGAATTATATAAGTTCTATAATGTTAAAAAAATTATTAGAATTGGTTCAGCAGGAGCACTTAGTCCTAATGTTCATATTAGAGATATTGTTTTAGCAAGTGCGGCTTATTCTAATTCTAATTTTAGATATGCTTTAATGAAAAGTACAGCTAAAAAAGCAGTAGCATCAAATTCACTTAATCAAATTATATTAAATGCTTCAAAGAGAGTTAATATTCCAGTTGTTAAAGGTCATGTTTATACTTCCGAAGTATTTGATGTGTATGAGTCAATTGATCATTTACTTAATAAGATGCCTAGTAATGCTAATTTACTGGCATGTGAAATGGAAGCTTTTGGAATCTTTACGGTTGCAGACCATTTAAAAAAGGATGCTGCTTGTTTAATATCAATTTCAGATAGTAAATTTGAAAAAGGTAATGATTTAACGGCTGAGGAAAGGCAAACTACTTTAAATCAAATGATATTCTTAGCATTAGAGTCTATTACTAAAACAAAATAAAAAACTTCTTAAGAAGTTTTTTATTTTACATAAATTATTGTATTGTAAGTATGATATAGTTCTTCAAAGTTGTTTGGAGTTTCATGTAGTTCATTCTTTTTAGTGTCAAAGATTAGTGATTCTATTACGCCACCTTCACAGCCATAATCACAATCTTCAGCTTTGTAATTTGCTCTTAAAACAAGTAATTCATGGTCATTTAAATTTACAATTTTGTATTCATTATAATCATAATCTTTATTTTTTAGATCTAATACTTCTTTAGTTTCATTATTAGAATATTTATAAAGTTTATCTTTGTTGATGTAGAAAACATCATTGTTATTTAGAACAAGCAAGTCTGGACTATAATTAGATGATTGTTCAACATTCGAAATAATAATCTTTGAAGTATTATTCATAATATCATAAAGACAAATACTATCTTCAGATATATACAATAAGCTTGTACTATTAAGAGCAAGACACCTTCCTTCTCCACTTGTAATATTTAAACTTTCATTGGTATCAAGATTATATTTTTTTAAGATTTTATCTGATCTATCAGTGTAATAAAAGTTATTATCTAAGAAAAACTCTCTATTATTAGATACAAATGGCATTTTCAAGATATCTCCATTTGATTTATATAATTCAGTAAACCAATCTTTAGATAAACCAAAGACAAAAATGTTATTATTATCAACTTTCATATCCCAAAATTTACTATTGATTTTAGTTTCTGTTTTGGTATCAGTTAAGTTTTCATCTAAGCTTAAAGTGTGAACATAATCATCTTTATCAACATAGTATAGTAATTCATTAGATATATCATATCCATCATACATAGTATTTGCATCATCAATTAGTTTAACAATATTTCCATCTTTTTTTACGCCTATTATTTGCTTATTATCGTTAGCATAGACAAATGCGTACTCATTTTGTTTTTGAGGCTCTGTAGGGCTCTTTTGAGGCTTTTTTTGGTTATTTAAAGTAAGTAAGGTACATATTCCTCCAATTACGATTAAAATTAGCCCAATTATTAAAATACTTTTTGATTTATCTTTCATACTACCACCTATTATCATTATAAGTAATCAATAATAATTAGTCAATTGGTATAAAAAAACTTGAATTAGTCAACTAATTCAAGTCTTATTTGCATTGCATCGTCTCCACGACGTTCATTTAATTTAATTAAACGAGTATATCCACCGTTACGATTTTCATAACGAGGTGCTAGTTCATTAAATACTTTATTAACAGCAACTTCATCATTTTGTAAGAAAGCTAAAGCTTTTCTTCTAGATACTAAAGATCCATCTTTACCATAAGTAATCATTTTATCAACAAATTTTCTTACTTCTTTTGCTCTTGCATCAGTAGTAACAACATATTCATTCTTAATTACGTCTTTAGTAAGTCCTGCTAATATGCTTCTTCTAATTCTAGTTTCTCTTCCAAGTTTACGATATAACATATTATCCCTACTTTCTAATCACGGAACTTTAGTCCCATTTCTTTAACTTTATCTAATACTTCTTTAAGTGATTTTTTACCTAAATTACGTATTTTTGTAACATCTACTTCTCTCTTATCAATTAGATCTTGCATTGTATGAATGCCAGCTCTTTTTAAGCAGTTATATGCTCTTACAGAGAATTCGATTTCTTCAATTGGAGTTTCTAGTGTTTTTGTTATTTGATCAACTTTCTTTTCAGCAATGATTCCAGTAACATCTGAAATAGCATTTAAGTCAGCAACAATATTTAAATGTTCAATTAAAATTCTTGATGCTAAAGCCATAGCTTCTTCTGGACTCATTGATCCATTAGTATAAACCTCCATAATTAATTTATCATAGTTTTCGTTATGTCCAACACGAGCACCCTCTACTTCATAAGCAACTCTTTCAATTGGACTATAAAGTGAATCAATAGGAATTAATCCTTGAACAGCATCACCTAATATTTTTTTGTTTTCAGATGCATCAACATATCCACGACCATTTCCAACAGTCATTTCCATGTCAATTTTTCCACCTTTAACTAAGTTACAAATAACTAAATCTGGATTTACAATTTCAACATCAGCATCATGTTCAATGTCACCAGCAGTTACTGCACCTTCTTTATTAGCACTTAATCTAATAGTTTTATTATCTTTACTATGATTTTTAATTACAACACTTTTTAAATTTAGAACGATTGATGTAACATCTTCAACGATTCCATCAATTTTTTGAAATTCATGCATTACGCCATCAATTCTAACGCTAGTGATAGCAGAACCTGGCATAGATGATAACATTACTCTTCTTAATGCATTACCAATGGTTGTTCCAAAACCTCTTTCTAAAGGTTCTAATTCAAATTTACCATAATTATTTTTTTCAATATATTCAGTAATTTTGTATTCTGGTTTTTCAAAGTTCATAAATATTTTCCCCTTCCTTAATTTCTTGGACGTTTTGGTGGTCTACAACCATTATGTGGTACTGGAGTTTCATCATTGATAGCAGTGATTTCTAATCCAGCAGTTTGTAAAGAACGAATAGCGTTTTCTCTTCCGCTTCCAAGCCCTTTAACAAATACTTCAACTTTTTTAACTCCTGAATCCATAGCTACTCTTGCAGCAGCTTCTGCAGATTGTCCAGCGGCAAAAGGAGTCTTTTTCTTTGATCCTTTGTAACCAATTGTACCAGCAGATGCCCAGCTGATAACATTTCCATCAACATCAGTAATAGATACTACTGTATTATTATAAGTTGAGTGAATATGAGCTTGTGCTTCAGGAATATTCTTTTTAACTTTTCTTTTTCTTCTATTATAAGCCATGTTCTACCTCCTATTTACCTACTTTTTTCTTGTTTGCGATTACTTTTTTAACTTTACCTTTACGTGTACGAGCATTTCTTGAAGTTCTTTGTCCGTGTACTGGTAAGTTCTTTTTATGTCTTGTACCTTGATAAGAATTGATTTCCATCTTATTTTTGATGTTCATTTGAACTTCTCTTCTAAGATCTCCTTCAGTCATGTATTTATCGATTTCTTTTCTTAGAGCAGCTTCATCATCTGCAGTTAAATCTTTAACTTTTTTAGCTCTATCAATTTTAGCATCATCACAAATTTTTGCAGCTAGTGGTCTACCTATACCATAGATAGCAGTTAAACCGATATCAACTCTTTTTTCTTTTGGTAATTCTACATTTTTAATACGTGCCATTTATATTCCTCCTAACCTTGTCTTTGTTTATGTTTAGGGTTTTCACATATAACCATAATTTTACCTTTTCTTCTTATAATTCTACATTTAGCACACATTTTTTT
>CACXGV010000011.1 GCA_902767375.1 uncultured Erysipelotrichaceae bacterium | reverse complement strand
TTATGATATTTTAAGTCATTATAATGAATATTCAAATATTAATATTAAGGTATGTAAAGATGATGTTCATGTTGAAACTTTAAGTTATGTTCTAAATGGTAATAATTTATCATTGAATGATGGTTCGATGAGGTTAGGTTAATGAAGTATTTTTATATTAAATATGATGGTAAGAAATACTATGGCTTATCTAATGGAATAAGAATATCGGAGGATAAGTTAGAATTAATATGTTCTTTGTTTGAAAAATATACGCCTAGTTTTATGGAACGTGATGGAGATAATCTTAATTTAGGTTATGATGATGGGATTATTGTTATTGAAAACTATCAGAATATAAAAGATACTTTTCTTTATAAATATTTTAAAGAAGAGATTGATATTATGACTAGAAGAGAAGAAAAAACTGCTAAAGTTATTAAGAAATCTGCTTCTATTAAAGGCGTAGTTGCAGGTGGTGCGATAGCGTTATTCTTATATATGGCATTTGTATTTGGCAGAGGTTCTTATATGAACAATAATGCTAATATTATTATGGATGAGCCAGTAGGTATAGAGTATGCAAGTATGACTTTAGATTATCCAAGAAGTCCTAATTTGATAAATCAAATGAATATGGTTAATTATACTAATTTAGCAAATATTTATGGAGGAAGATTTGGAATAGATCCTAATGTTATACTGGCAGTTATGGCAGAGAATAATTTAGAACATACTTATGAAGTTAATAATAGAGGACGTATTGGAATTATGAATGTTCCTTATGAAAGAGTATCTAATAGTTTATCTTACTATGATTATGTTGATGGAGTTTTTTTAAATAGAAGTTTTAGTTTAGATGAATTAACGGATATGGGGACTAATATTGAAGCATGGTGTGCTTTATTTCAAAATTATTTATATGGGAATAATTATAATGCTATGGTAGCTCTTGAACTTATGAATGAAGATTATTACGGAACAGTTTTTAATGCTGTTTCTAGCTATACTAAGGAAAAGTATGGAGAATTAGATGTAGAAGATCCAGAAAATTATTATTATAAGATGGGAGTATCTGATTTTACTGATTTAGGATGGCTTTCTATTCTTATGAATGATGAAGGTAAAGTTTATTCAGAGGAAGTATTAAGTTATTTGCCTAGTGCAACAGAAATTAAGTTTAAATCACTAGATAATGGAGTTAGAAGTGATGATATATCTATTAGTATAGGTAATAATTATAAACAAAATTTAGAAATAAAAAATACATAAGTTATTTCATTTCACTTATGTATTTTTTTAATGTTTTAGCATTTGGTCCAAATATTATTTTTAGTTGATTATCTATTTCAACAATTCCTTTAGCACCTAATTTTTGAATAGCTTCTTTATCAGCTAAAGTAATATCTTTTAGAGTTACTTTTAATCTAGACATATTTACTTCTGTATCTAGGATATTATCTTTTCCTCCTAGATATTGAACTAATTTATTTATTTCAAAAGTAAAATTCTTTTTATTTAGTTTTACAACTACTAAAGATATTAACATTAATACTGTAAATATAATTAAATATTGCCACCACATAATTCATCACCTTTATATATTATACACTAATAAAGGTAAAAATAAAATCACTATTTTATGAATATTACATAAAATATATTGAGTAAATGAAAGGGTGATAAATAATGTGTAATAATAATTCTAATGGGAATTGTATTAGTGAACTTTTAAATATAATAGTAGTTTTACAACAAAATGCTTGCTGTGAATCAGGATTAGATTCTTGTGATAGACCAATGCTTGGAGGAGGCCCAAATTGTTTAATTTGTAATACAAGACCTATTATGTTATATCTTTGTGGAAGTAATGGGACACCACTTGCTATGCCTATAACTAAGGATGCAATTGATGGAGATACAAGTACTGTTTTTAAAGTTGAAAAAGTGGATGGTAATTGTGCTACTTGTAGGGTACTTACACCTAATACAGTAGAAGGTGGACAACCTTGGCTTCCTAGTAATAGTTTATTTACAGTTAATTTAGATTGCTGCTGTGCAGTTAGATGCTTAAGCGATACTTATGTTGATTGTGTTTAATAAAGCGTGATATACACGCTTTTTTAAATGAATATCTTTAATTATTTTCTAAATTATGGTATATTAAATGTGAAATTGGGTGAGATGCATGATTTTTAAAATTAATGGAGAAAATATTAAATTTTTATTCTCTTTTGAATTAAACAGTGTTAAATATGTAGTATATGAAAACGAAGCAGAAGAATTAAGTGCATCTAGACTTATATATGATGGGGAAAATGCTAGTTTAGAATCAATAACAGATGATAAAGAATGGGAAGCTGTTGAGAAAGAAATAGAGAAGAGGCTTTAGGATGTCAAGATTTTATTTAAACCATAATAAGGAAAATAAATTAGAAGCAGTTTATAGTTCAGCAGAGAAAGATTCAGTAATTAGCGGAGATTATTTAACTTCATTTTTAAATATGGTTATGAAAATGAAGGATATCACAGTTAATGTTAATAAAGCTGATAATATGATTGTTTTAGAAGCTGGTAAAGATAAAATAATTATTAAGGATGCTAAAAAGTTTTTAGAGTTAGAAAAAGATAGCAATTTTGTTAAATTTCTAAAAGAAAAAGTAATAAGTACTCCAAAACCTAAGAAAAAGATTAAAAAGGAAAAATCTATTTCTTATAAAGGCGCTAAAAAGTTAGCTTCATTTTTACTAGCTGCTGGAATAGTTGTAGCTGGAGTACAAGGGATTATTTATGTTAATGATAAATTGAATGAAAATGATTATGTTATAGAAGAGGTTACACCTGCACCAACTAGTGAACCTGCTAATATAATTATTGAAACCCCAACTCCAGTTGTTACTGCAAGTCCAGTAGCACCAACAGTTGTAACACCACAACCAACACCAACACCAGATGTTACAATAGATACTAGAGAAGAAGTTGACAGGGAAGTCTTAGCTTATGCAAGAAATATTGGGGTTGATGAAAATTTAGTTATTAAATTATTAAATAATAATGATCAATTTACGGCTGATAGAGTTGGTTTTTATAGAAATATAATTGATTTTATGTCTTATATTAGAAGTGAAGGATATAAAGTGAATGTTTATTCATCTCCTTCTACAGCAGCGGTAATTGGAACGGCTCAAAATGGGAGATATATTATTCTTCCGGCTAAATATGCAGGGATAAATTCAATTGTACAGGTTAATCCAGGACGAGATGCTAGTGCAATGGATGCTTATCCACAGTACTTACAATATGCTAATGTGGGTGTAGTTCAAGATTATATGATAATTGGTAGTGCCAATCATACTAATGATTTTGATAGTAATGCTAATAATAACATGCTAATGAAGATGATTGACTTTATGACTAAGCATAGTTATAACATTACCAATGTTGGTATTGCCGGATATAATGATAGTGCTAGTGCTGCTTTATTAAATGCAGGGCATGTACTTGCCAACTATCCTAGAATGATAGTTAATGTAGGTTTAATCGATGGTTATAATATAGATGATATTAATTCAATTATAGATAGAGTAAATACTAATGGAGATAGTAGATATGTAACAGAAGCTAGAGGTCTTATAAACGGAAATCCTCAAATTGTTTCAATTGTTCCTACAGTTAGTGGTGATGGTATTAGTGTTGATCGACCAGTACAAGCATTAAATGATAGCCTTGGGTTAAATGAAAGGCTAGGAGATGTTACAATCGTTGGCAGTAGAAATACTAATCGTGGTGAATATATAAATGATGCTTTAAATGGTTGCATGTTAAATTATTTGGCTGGAATTATGCCTAAAGAGCGATTATTAGATTGGTGTGATTCATATTATATTCCAGAATATTCTTATAATGCAGATTTAGGTAGATTTGAGTATGTTAATCAGACACCTCAAGAAGTAATTAATGATACGATAACATTTGGATAATAAAAAACTTCTATTTTTCATAGAAGTTTTTTAAATACTCATAATAAGCTTTATATTCATTAGTATTTAAATCTGCATGATATTTATAATTATTTTTTAAAGTTATATCAGCAATTAATAAATCAGTAAAATGAGGGTTTCTTATTAATAATGGTCCAATTAAGTAAGTACCATAGAAATTATTATATTTAACTCCTTCATATTCACTTTTTAAGTTGTCACCATAACCACTTATAACTTTAAATAAATGGTTAGACTCATTTTGAATAACATATTTTCGATTTTGAAATCCTATGATAGGAGATAAATCTTTATATTGCATAAATGAATGACATCTTAGTCTTTCTGAATTGGTTTTAGCATAGTAATCAAAAATATTTAAAGCTTCGTGATCATCTATTGATTTACCAAATAGTAAGAAAGAATTGCCAGTTGAGATTAAATATTTGTCATCTTCAATATATTTTTTTAATTCTTTTTTATATTTTTTGATATCTTCTAAAGCTAGGAATAAATTTTCATCTGAACCGGATCCTAAATAGATAATATCATAATCTTTGATTTTTATATCATCACCTATTGATAGATTATCTATTTCTATATCAATATTTTGATTTTTGAAAAAAGTTTTTAAAGCTAAGATATTTCCTTGTTCTCCATACAAATTAAGTAAATCATAATACATGTGTAATACTTTAATCATTTTGTCCCTCCATAAATATCTTTTTTAAGATAGCAGTCATATCAAAACATACCATCGTAAATATTGTTCCTTCAGTAGTGTTTAAAATATTTTTTATTTCATTTTTATCAGGAACTAAGATTAGTTTATCTTCAGGAATGCCAGCATTTATTAATCTAGCATATACATCATATCTAAAACGACCAATACATAATATTTTATCGATGTTAGTTAAATCTAAGCATTCAAAGTCAACATCGTATAACCATGAAATGTCATTATATTTATATCTTCTAGATACATTATCAAAACCGATAATGATAGTTTTTTTGTTTGGATAATTATTGATATAATTTAGAGATTGTAAATAACTTAAATTATTTTCATTTTTTGATTCAATCATTTCTACTTCACGATTATTGAAGTTATAAGTTTTTAATCTTTTAGATTCTAACATTTTTTCATTTAAAGCATATTTTAATTCTTCATCAGTTAACCCGATAACTTTACATAATGTATAAGCGGCTAGGGTATAATAAACTGCAAAGAAGACATCTTTATTTAAATTATATGTTTCATTGTTAATATCAATTTTTTGGTTTTCTAAGTCAACGTTGGTTGCTAGATAATCAACTTTTCTTGCAAAATCTTTATTTGGGCAAGTATATGATCCTAGGTGGCCATAATGATAATAAGCATATTTTAGTTTACTATGACATATAGGACAATAAGCAGCATCAACGTTGTTAGATAGTGGCTTTTTTAAACTATATTTTGTTTTATCAATACCATAGGTTGTAATTTCACCTTGGTGGAAAAGTTTAAATCTATTAACAAATGGATCATCAGCATTTAAGATTAAGTGAGTGGTTGAATCTATTGAATTTAAGATTTTATTTAGAATTAATTCTGGTTCACCATTACGAGCAGGTTGATCTCTGGTTATATTAGTTATAACAAGATGGGTTAAGGTACTTTTACGAAATGTTTGTTTTATATAAGATTCATCCATTTCTAAAAGTAAACAATCACATTTCATTTTATGATTAAATGGATTAGTATTATTAAGTATTAGGGTTGTGGTGCCATTAACAACATTAGAACCGGTATTGTTCCAAACTACATTTAAACCTTTAGTAGTTAAGATATGAGCGATTAAAGAGGTTGTTGAACCCTTACCAGAAGAACCGGTTACACCAATTACGTATTTTGGATAGGTTATTTTTGTTAAGATATCATTATCCATTTTACGGACGATACTTGCGGGAAATACTGATGCTTGTTTACCAAATATCCTACATATAAAAGTTATTATTTTATTTAATAATATTAAAAAAGTTGTTTTCACTTATATCACCTATAATTATTATAACATATTTTGAAAGTATATAAATTGAAATATTTTAATATTTATAGTATACTTTAAGAAGGTAGATGATATGAGAAAGATTTATAGTGCTTTAGATATTGGATCTAATTATATTAAATTAGTAGTTGGTGAGTTTTTAAATGGAAAACTCAATATTTTGTGTGCTGTAAAAGGTGAATCTAGGGGTTTTAGAAAGAATCAAATTACAGATAAAGAAAAATTAGTTAATTCAGTTAATAAAGTATTAGATGAAGCTAGTACAAAACTTAATTTTAAGATTACTAAGTTAATTGTTAATATACCAGCGGATTATAATGATTTTAAATTATCAGAAACCCAAATTAAAATAGAAAATGAAGATGGTAAAGTTGCATCTAAGGATATTTTAAAAGTACTTCAAAATAGTTCTAAAGATAAATATGGTGATAATGAAGAATTACTTGCATGTATTCCGGTTATGTTTCAAGTAGGAGATGAAGAAACTGAATATCCTTTAGGAAAGAGAGGGAAAACTTTATCTTTAAAGAGTATTGTGGTTACTACTGATAAATTAAAAGTTTATGATTTAGTTAGAACTTTAGAAAAATGTGAAGTTGAAATAGTGGATATTACTACTACGGGACTTGTCGATTATTATAATTTTAAAAATCATACTTTGGATAATAAAAATACAGTAGTTGTTAATATTGGAAGTACAACAACAAATATAAGTGTCTTTGGTAAAGGAATATATATGAATAATACATCTATCGATGTTGGAGGGGAAGATATTGATAGAGAGATAGCTGGAAAATATAGATTGGGTAGAAAAGATGCCATCTTTGTTAAAGAAACATTTGCTCTTGCTAGTGAAAAGAATGCTAGTAACAAGGATTATTTAACTGTTATTAATAGTGAGAATAATGAAATAGAGATAAATCAATATGAACTTAGTTCTTTGGTTAATAAAAGATTAGAGGAAATGTTAAAAAATATTAAAAAGAATATAAATTACTTAACAAAAAAAGAAATTAGTTATATAATTATAACAGGGGGCTTAGCGGAACTTTCCGATATTTCAATTCCTTTAAATAAAATATTTGGAAGTAAAGTTCAAATAGGATATATTAATGATATTGGAGCAAGAGATGCTAGTTATAGCACTGCGATAGGAATGCTAAAATACTTTAATGAAAAATTAGAAATAAGAGGAAAAGAATATACAATGCTAAGTGAAGATGAAATAGATTTAATGGTTAATAATAATGAATCTAGTTTATCTAATGGAGATACAATATTAGGAAGAGTATTTAGTTATTTTTTTGATAATTAATATATAATAAAGGAGAATTGGTTATGTTCGGATTAGAAATGGATCAAATAGCAAAAATTAAAGTAATTGGTGTTGGTGGTGGTGGAAACAATGCTGTTAATAGAATGATTGAATCAGGAGTTAAAGGTGTTGAATTCATTGTTGCTAATACAGATTTACAAGTACTTAATTCTAGTAAAGCAAGTAATAAACTTCAAATTGGAGAAAATATTACTAATGGACTAGGAGCAGGGGCAAATCCTGAAGTAGGTAGAGAAGCTGCTTTAGAAAGTAAAGAAGAGATTAAGGAAGCTTTAAAAGGAGCTGATATGATTTTTGTTACTGCTGGTATGGGTGGTGGAACTGGTACTGGTGCAGCACCTGTTATAGCAGAAATTGCTCAAGATTTAGGAGCTCTTACAGTAGCAATTGTTACAAAACCTTTTAGATTTGAAGGTAAAAGAAGAATGGAACAAGCTATTTTAGGTATTGATGAATTAAAGAAACATGTTGATACTTTAATAGTTATTCCAAATGATAGATTGAGAGAAATAATTGATAAATCAACTCCACTTATGGATGCCTTTAAAGAAGTTGATAATGTTCTTCACAGAGGAGTTCAATCTATATCTGATTTAATTGCAGTTTCTGGTTTAGTAAACTTAGACTTTGCTGATGTTAAAACAGTTATGGAAAAAAGAGGGTCTGCTCTTATTGGTATTGGACTTGGAGTGGGAGAAAATAGAGCGATTGAAGCCGCTAAACAAGCAGTATCAAGTCCACTTCTTGAAACAAGTATAGACGGAGCTACTGATGCAATTATTAATGTAACAGGTGGTACAAGTTTAACATTATTTGAAGCAGAAGATGCAGCAGAAGTTGTTAGACAATCATCTAATAGAGATATCAATATTATCTTTGGTGCAGTTATTAATGAAAACTTAAATGATGAAGTTATTGTAACTGTTATTGCAACTGGTTTTGAAGATGAAGATGAAGCCTCAAAAGAAAAAGAAGAACCTCAAGTAAGGAGAAGAAGTGTTGAAGAAAATGACTTCGATATTCCTCCTTTCTTAAGAGATAGAGATAATTTTTAAGTCTATATTTATAGACTTTTTTTTATTGAAATGGTATACTTTAGAGTAGGATAGAGGAATGTTTATGATAAAAAATATGAGTAATAAGTATAGATTAATCTTATTTGTTTCAGTTTTAGGATTACTTGTAACTTTATCAACTGCAACTTTTGCTTATTTAAGAAGAACTCCCACTCAAAGTGGTAATAATATGATAAATACATTAACTTGTTTAGATATTAATTTAAGTAATATTACAGATGGTATTTATATTTCGGGAGATTTTCCGGTTACAGATGAAAAAGGAAAATCTAGAACACCATATACTTTTACAGTAACTAATTTATGTGATAATTATGTAGAAGCAAGTATTAATTTGGAAAGCTTACAGGTATTAGAAAATCCACTTTCGAGAGAATATATGAAAGCTGGAATTAATGAAGTTGGAGATGGGATTAAAGTAGTCGCTCTTGATACTACAACTAATGCAGTTCCAACAATTGAAAATGCTTTAAGTAATAAACTTATGGATATCGAACTTAATGGTCTTGAATCTAAAAATTTTGAACTTAGATTATGGATAGATGAAGATGTTACTAAAGAACAAGGAATGAACAAAAATTTTTTATCAAAAGTTGTAGTACTAGCATCTGCAAGCAAGAAAGTAACTTGGGATAATCCAGAACCTGGGACATTACTTGCAGCATTAAAAGCAGATCCTTTAAATGAGGTTAAAACCCCATTAACACAACCCGGTTCTAAGCCATCACATGTTAAAAAATCTACTACATATAGTCATTATACTTATGAATATGATTTAAATGATGGAATTTATGGAGATGTGTATGATAATGTTCCAAATCATTATCCTATGTCAAATGCTAATACTATTTATTATTCTGCTGATTCTAATGAATTAAATGAGAATTGGTGGTCATGTAATTCTATGCATTATCAAGTGTATGATGGTTGGAGTGGGGATTTATACGCTTTACAAGGAATGTGGATAAAAGATGAAATTAATTATATATATGAGCCTTTCCATGTTGAAAGTGTTCAACAGAATTATGGCGATGATTGGGAATTATATGGGTATTATTTAAGTAATCAAGATAATTATACTACTTTGAATACTACTAATTTTCAGGTTATTGATGCACCTATGTATTATGATAATATAGAATATGGTAATACACCTGAAGAACTTCTTAATTGCGGTGATTCTTGCAATACTATAGATGTTAGCAGTAATGCGGAAGGTTTAATTGGAAAATATGTCTGTATGAACTATAACAGTGATAATGGTGGCGGTTATTATATAGGTGGTAATAATTATTATGTTGGTGGTTGTGAACCTGACTTTATTGTTAAAGTACTGAATGTTTCGGAAGATGGTGGCAATGGTTCTGTATCTTTTTATGCTTTTGATGTGGAAAAAGTATCTGATATAGTTACTTATGCCGATTCTTATTCCAACTTGGTAAATGGAATAAATACTAGTACAACTAGTTTTAGTACGGGATATTCTAATCTAATTGGAAAGTATGCTTATTATAAACCATATGGTTATGCTGAAAGGGTAATATATATATATGTGGCATCTAAAAATGGGGATTATAGATCAATAATTTTTTTAGATAATATTGTAAGTGATGATGATGTGGCTAATAATGTAAATGAATTTGAACTTGCAAGTGCTCCTGACGATTATGGTACATCTTATTATTTTAGAGGTGATGCTCAAAATACTTTTGTATTATTTGCGGGAATGTGCTGGCAAGTTGTAAGAGTTGATGGTAATGGAAATATTAAATTAATTCTTAATAATAAAAATAATACATGTAATGTTTCATCTTCTTCAAGCTCAGGATCTATTGGTAATGTTAAGTATAATAATCTTTCAACTAGTAATACATATGTAGGTTTTATGTATGGAACACCAAATAGTTCAACATTTGATTTAGAACATCAAAATCTTACCAAAAGTAATGCTTTAACGACATTAGAAACATGGTATAGGGATAATTTAGTCCCTTATGGAGATAAAATAGCAGATGTAGTATGGTGTAATGATAAGAATCCGACACTTAGTAGTTTTGGTGACTCTAGTTATAATAACTATGCATATGGTACTAATAATAAAACTTATTATAGTGCATATGAAAGACTTACTAATAATGCATCTGCATCAGCTAATAATAATAAACCTTCTTTTAAATGTGCTGATAGTCAAGGGACAGATCATGATTTATCAAGATTTATGGTAAGTAGCTATGCAGGTAATGGTAAATTAACTTATAAGATTGGACTCTTAACAGCTGATGAAGCAGCATTTGCTGGAGCAGGATTATATGCTGCATATACCTCTCAGACTTCTTCATATTTAAAACTATATGGAACTAGTTCTTTTCGTACTATGACTCCTGGTTATTTTAACTCTAATGCTTATGTTTTTTGCCTTTATTATGGTGGTATATCACAGTCTTCCGTTTCATCTGCTGAACATATTAGGCCTGTGATTGCTTTAAAATCTAAGGTAGCTATATCGGGAGGAAGCGGAACAAGTTCTAATCCTTATGTGGTAGAATAAGTCTAGGATATCTAGACTTTTTTTAATTATGATGATAAAATAATCTTAGAATTGGGATGATGGTCTTAGATGAATAAAAAATATAGATTATTGTTAATTGTATCAGTTTTTGGACTACTAGTTATTTTATCGGCGGGAACATATGCATATTTAAGAAAAACTCCAACTCAAAGTGGAAATAATGTAATAAATACTTTGTCTTGTTTAGATATAGATTTAAGTAATATAACTAATGGAATAAATTTAGTTAATGATTTTCCAATTACAGATGATGAAGGTAAAGCTAGAACACCATATATTTTTAAAGTAACTAATAATTGCCATGAACCAGTTAGAATTAGCATTAATTTGGAAAGTTTAGCATTAAGTTCAAACCAACTTTCCAGAGAATATGTTAAAACTGCTATTAATGAAGTTGGCTTTAATAAAACAATTGTGCCTTTAGATACAAATACTAATACTGAAGCAACTATAGAAGGTGCACTAAGTAATACTTTAAAAATAGATTCTTTAAGTCCATTATCTTCTAAGGATTATGAACTAAGAGTATGGATAGATGAGGATGTTACAAAAGAACAAGGTATGAATAAAAATTATGAAGGAAAGATTGTAGTACATGCTGATGCAATACCACAACTAGATTCAAGTCTTATTTATTGTTATACGGATGATTATGAGCCAGGAATGACAATGACAGCTGGTAAAGTATACATAAATGGTCAATATACCTATAAGTTTAATAATTCAAAAAAATATGATAATGATCAAGAAGCCATTATATCATCCGATGATCCTGATTTAGATGGATGGTCCGTTGAATTGACTGATTTAGAATCAACTGATCCAGTAACAGGTTCTGTTTGTAATTTTGTAAACGATAAAGCGGTAAAAAATGCAAGATATGCTTACTATACTAGCAAAGCAACTTCTATTGATCTAAGTGATTTTAATACCTCTACCATAACGATAATGGGTGGTATGTTTCAGAATATTGCAACTACAGATTTAGATTTAAGTACCTTAGATACCTCAAATGTAACAGATATGGGTGCTATGTTTTATGGTTATAATGGCGTCAATTTAGATCTTTCAAACTTTGATACTTCAAATGTAACTAATATGAAATATATGTTTGCTTCTACTAAGGCTTCAAGCCTCGATTTAAGTTCATTTGATACTTCAAAAGTAACTGACATGAGCTATATGTTTGAAAATATTCAAGCTACAAGTATAAATTTAAGTAGTTTTGATACCTCAAATGTAACAGATATGAACCATATGTTTTACCATTCTTCAAACCTAACATCGTTAGACTTAAGTAGTTTTAATACATCTAAAGTAACAGATATGTCATATATGTTTGATACATTGAATAAATTAACAACATTAGATGTAAGTGGATTTGATACTTCAAATGTAACAAATATGGATGTCATGTTCTATAGTCTTAGTAATATTACATCGTTAGACTTAAGTAGTTTTGATACATCCAAAGTAACGAATATGAAGCAAATGTTTTGTAATTGTACAGCATTAACAACAGTTTATGCATCAGAAGGCTGGAACACTTCTAATGTAACAGTTAGTACACAAATGTTTTATAATGATACTAAAATTAAAAATTATAATAAGAATTATGTAGATAAAACAAGAGCACATTACAACACTAATGGATACTTTACTTATAAAGCTGCACCAACTACTTAGGAAGATGATTTATAAACAAAAAACGACACTTTAATTAGTGTCTTTTTTTTATAATTTAATTATGATTATATATGTTGATTTATATGTTATTATTAATTTTTTTATTGATTTATTACTTCTCTTAGGACTTGATAGATTACTTAAAAGAAATGGAAAACTTGGAAGAATAATTATTAGTAGTTTGATAGGTAGTTTGTTTTGTGTGGGATTATTTTATGTTAAGAATAATTATTTATTAATAATCGTTAAACTAGTTATTAGTATATTAATGATTATCATTAGTTTTGGTTATAAATCTTTTAAGTATTTTAGAGATAATCTAGTATGGTTTTATATTATTAGTATTGTTTTAGGTGGTAGTTTATATTTAGTTAGTAATAGTTTTAAGGAGTTTAAGATTAATATAATTATACTATTGTTAATTAGTCCTTTAATAATTTATAAGTATGTGAGGGAAAATAAATGTTATAAGTTGGAATATTCTAATTATATGAATGTAAGCATATGTTATAAGGATGGGTTTATTAGTGAATTGGGTTTTTTAGATACTGGTAATAATTTAAGAGATCCATTTTTTAATCGGCCGATTATTATAGCTGATAAATCACTTTTTAAGGGTAATTTAAGGACTTTTCTAGTTCCATATAAAACTATTAGCGGTGATAGTTTTTTAGAGGTTTTTAGACCTAAAAAGGTTATTATTGAAGGTAATTGTAAAAATGTATTAATTGGTCTTAGTAAGGTAGATATTAATGGAATAAAAATATTATTAAATAGGGAGATAATATGAGAAAGATACTTTTATGGATTAAGAAATTATTAAAAATAAATGATAAAGTATATTTTATTGGAAGTACCGATATTTTACCACCACCACTTGATAAGGATTTAGAACTAGATTTAGTTATTAAAAGTAAGAGTGGGGATATCCTGGCAAGAAATAAACTTATTGAGCATAATTTAAGATTAGTGGTTTTTTTAGCTAAGAAATATGAAGGATCGGGTTATGATTTGGAAGATTTAGTTAGTATTGGTTCAATTGGGCTTATTAAAGGAATAGAGACTTATAAACCAGATAAAAATATTAAACTAGCTACATATGCATCAAGATGTATTGCAAATGAAATATTAATGTATATTAGAAAGAATAAAAAAAGACAAGGTGAAGTTAGTTTAGAAGATCCTTTAACTTATGATGCAGAAGGAAATGAACTTCATTTAGAAGATGTTTTAGGTACTGATGATAATATTATATTTAAGGAGTTTTCAAGAAAATTAGATAAAGATTTATTGAAAAAAGAATTAGTTAAATTAAATGATAGAGAAAAATTAATTATGACATTAAGATATGGACTTAATAATACTGATGATTATACCCAAAAAGAAGTAGCTGATATGCTTGGTATAAGTCAGTCATATATATCTAGAATTGAAAAGAAAATAATAAAAAGACTACAATTAGCTATGGAAGGAAGATAGTTGTAGTCTTTTTGTATAAAATTCTTACCTTTTTCTCAATATATTTCTAGGATGTGATAGATTGGGAAAGTATAAAGTAGATATACCCTTAGTGGATACTAATAATTTAAAAGTATTAAAACAAAGTGAAATGATTGATCTTTTTAAAAGATATCAAAAGGGAGATAAAAATGCTAAAGAAGAAATAATAAATGGTAACTTAAAACTAGTTTTAAGTATTGTAAATAAATATAATAATGGTAAAAATGATATGAATGATTTATTTCAAATAGGATGTGTTGGTTTAATTAAAGCAGTAGATAATTTTAGCTTGGAATATAATGTTCAGTTTTCTACATATGCAGTTCCTTTAATATTAGGGGAAGTAAAAAGATATATTAGGGATTCATCAGTAGTTAGAATTAGCAGAAGTATAAGAGATAATGCATATCAAATATTAAAGTATCGTGATGAATATATGATGAAGAATGGAGTTGAACCATCTAATAAACAAATATGTCATAAATTACATATTAGTGAATATGAACTTTCTAGTGCTTTAGAAAGCTTAGTTAGTCCTTTAAGCATATATGATCCAATATATAATGATGGGGGAGATACTATTTATTTAATAGATCAAATAGCTGATAAAAAGGATACAAACAAAGAAGATATAATTGGGCTTAATAATGCTTTAAAGAAAGTAGGTAAAAGGGAAGCTGGAGTTTTATACGATAGATATATTTATGGTAAGACTCAAGTAGAGATTGCGGAAGATTTGGGAGTTTCTCAAGCTCAGGTCTCAAGAATTGAAAAAAATGCGATTAAAAGTATTAAGAGATATATGAGATAAATATAATTTATTGGTGATATAAATGCTAATGAGTGATTTACAGCATAAAGATGTTATTAATATTGTAAGTGGGACTAAAATTGGCAAGATAGTTGATATTGAAATTAATAACGAGGGAGTTATTAATTATTTAATAGTAGGTGAACTTAAGATGATGAGAAGATTAAATGCTTCTGAATATAAGATAAGTTTTAAACAAATAAAAAGAATTGGAAATGATGTGATACTTGTCGAACTAAATTAAAAAAGGTATAATCTAAGTATGAAAAGAAAAGTTTTAATTGTTAGTTTAATTATATTAGTATTAGATCAATTAAGTAAAATAATAGTTAGTTCTTTTTTAAATTATAGGGAATCTATTAAGGTAATATATAATTTTTTTAATATTACTTATGTATATAATGAAGGAGCTGCTTGGAGTATACTTAGTGGTAAAAGATTTTTACTTATTTTAATAGCTTTAATAGGTAGTTATTTTATATATAAAGAGATTGATAAGTATAAAGATAATAAAAGAAATATAATAGGATTTGGATTACTTCTTGGAGGAATAAGTGGTAATCTTTTAGATAGATTGTTTTTAGGATATGTAAGAGATTTTTTAGATTTTAAGATATTTGGTTATGATTATCCAATATTTAATATAGCTGATAGTGCAATATTGATTGGGCTTATTATAATTATAATTGCAAATATTAAAGGAGAAGAACATGGAAGTAGTAGCAGAAAAAAGTATAAGAGTAGATAAGTATTTAAGTGAAGTTACAGATTACTCTAGAAGTACCATTCAAAAGATGATTGAAGATGGATTTGTTAAAGTAAATAATAAAAATGTTAAGAGTAATTTTGTTTTAAAGGTAAATGATTTAATTAATGTTGATGAAAGTTATATTAAAGATATTGATATTAAAGCAGAAGATATAAAATTAGATATTGTTTATGAAGATGATGATTTAATGGTTATTAATAAACCTTCTGGGATGGTAGTTCATCCTGGTAATGGAAATAGTGAACATACCTTAGTTAATGCTTTAATGGGATATACTGATAATCTTTCAGATGGAGAAGATTTTAGACCAGGAATAGTTCATAGAATTGATAAAGATACTAGTGGTCTTATGATTGTTGCTAAAAATAATAAAGCTCATGAATTATTATCAATTGGGTTTAAAGATAAGACTATTAATAGGGAATATATTGCTTTAGTAATAGGAGAACTTCCTTCCGATAAGGCAACAATAGATGCTCCTATTGGAAGAGATAAAAATGATCGTAAGAAGATGTGTGTAACTGGAGAAAATAGTAAAAGAGCAGTTACCCATTTAAAAGTATTAAAAAGATATAAAGGTTATACTTTAATTAAGTTAAAACTTGAAACAGGTAGAACTCATCAAATTAGAGTTCATATGAAATATATTGGTCACCCGGTATATAATGATCCTGTTTATACCAATAATAAATGTACAGATTTTGGCCAATTTTTGCATTCAGCAGAACTTGATTTTGTTCATCCAATTAGTGGAAAACATTTACATTTTGAATGTGCTGCTCCTAAAGAGTTTACTGAATTTTTAGATACACTTATTAGTTTAGAAGATAAATAGAAATAGATAAAACTAAAAGATATAGATTCCAGATAAAGTAGGGAATAAATAAATAACTTAAAGTTTTATTTATTTTTTTAATTTCAAAGATTAAGAAGTAGGTGGTAGGTATAACTATTAAGGAACAAATAATAGTTAAGATAGAACTATTTAGATAAAAAAATAGTAAAGGAAGAATAAAATTAGAATAATAGTTTAGAATGATAATAAAGTTTAAGCCTTCTGGTAAATCATAATCTTTAATTAAATAAAAAAAGGAAGTAGTATTTAAAAGATAGATTATTAGATAAATTAAATAATAGAGATGATAATTTATTGTAAAAGAAGGAAGAGTTAGAGATAAAAAGTAACTTTCATTAAAGGGAAAAATTATTATATTTATTGCCCAAATAAAAAATAATAAAAGATAAACTATTATGGTGCGCATAAAAGCCTCCTCTTTACTAAAAAAATTATTTGTTATAAAATATACTATGAAAAAGGAATGAATATTATGAATATAGACATTAGTAAAAAAGACGAAATAGTTATGCGTTTAGTTCATTACTTTATTACAGAAGAAGATTATCAACCAATTATTGTTAATGGAGTTAAAAATGAAATATGGTTAGAAAACTTAGATGCTCCATATAAGGTTATTAGAATTAATTCTAATTATATCCATAATATAGATCAATTAAAATTTGATAATTTTAAAATTAAAAATGTAACTAGACAAATAAAGAAGAAAACTTTTTCATTTAATATGAAAACACTTAATATATTACTTGATTTGAATGATGATGTTGAAATTAGTCAAGGTAAGAATATTGATAACTTTAAAGTTGATAGTTTAAAAGATGTTAGAAAAGATGATGGTTTAGGTGGAATTTTTCCTAAACTTAAGACAATGACTTTAAATAAAGGTGATGATTTTGAAACTATTTTAAATCTTACTGCTGATATTTCTAAAAAGAATGAAAAAGAGAATGAGGAGTATGAGAAAGTTTTTGCTCCTAAGAAAATAGTTTTTACTTATGCTTTGATTGCGATTAATGTAATTATGTATATTTTGGAAGTTATTTATCCAAAGTTAGTAGTAGATGGTATGATTTTAGATCCGGTTGCTGTTAGGGCCGGAGAGTATTATAGATTATTTACATCAATGTTCTTACATGCAGATATTATCCATTTGGGATTTAATATGTATGCTTTATATGTTGTAGGTAAAGAAGTAGAAAACTATTTAGGAAAAGAAAAATTCTTGCTTATTTATTTTATAAGCGGAATAGATGGCTCTTTATTATCTTGCATGGGAAATCATTATAGTTTAGGAGCATCTGGGGCAATATTTGGCTTATTTGGAGCATTATTATATTTTGGATATTATTATCGATTATATTTTGGTAGTGTTTTAATTAGACAAATACTTCCCGTAATTCTAGTTAATTTATTAATTGGATTTACGATCCCAGGAATAGATAGTGCTGCTCATATTGGGGGACTATTTGGTGGTATTTTCTCTTGCATGGCTTTAGGAGTTAGTGATAAGAAGAATGCTAATAGATTAAATGGATTAGTTATAACCTTAATTTATTTGGGAGTGTTAATATATTTAGTTTTTTTAACATAAAAAAAGTAGGATTAATATCCTACTTTTTATATTTTACGATATAATCCAATGGCTTTACCTAATATTTGACAATTAGGTAAAATAATAGGCGCCATAGTATCATTTTCTGGTTGTAATCTAATATGATCTTCTTCTTTATAAAATCTTTTTAAGGTTACTTCATTTTCTTCGGTCATAGCTACAACTATCTCGCCATTACGCGCAACTTTTTGTTTTTGAACTATAACAATATCTCCATCTAAGATACCAGCATTTATCATACTTTCACCAGATACTTTTAAGGTGAAAATAGTTTCCCTGGCTGGTATAAGGTTTGCGGGTAGAGCAAAAAATTCATTAGGATTTTCAATTGCTTCAATAGGACTGCCAGCAGTTACTTTACCTAGTAAAGGTACTTTAACTATTTCTTCATCTTTAGGCATATATTCATTTTCACCATTTACTTCAATGGTTCTAAATTTAGATTTTGTCTTTGTAATTGCTCCCTTTTTTTCTAATTCTTTTAAGTGAGTATGAACGGTTGCAGGACTAGATAATCCTAAACCAGCACATATTTCTCTAACAGCAGGTGGATATCCATGCTTTACAATATATTTTTTAACAAAAGTTAAAACTTCTTCTTGTTTTTTAGTTAGTTTATCGTTCATATATTCCTCCTAATTTAATATTAACATAATAAGTGTAAAATGTCAAACATATGTTTTAATTATATATTGACAAGTACATATGTTCGTGATAAGATAAGCTTGTAGTAAGGAGATGGTTTAGATGTTAGAAAAAATGAATAGTTATAAGGAGGTTGCTATATTTTATATCCTCCTTGCATTAGTCTTATTCTTTGTTGCTCATCATAATCAAACGATTGATATGACAAATAGACAAGAAGTCAGTTATTTTGAGCAATATTAACTTTTATGAATGGGGGTTTTGTGATATAATTTCTTTCTAGGTGGTGGTAATTATGCATTTACCAAATATGAAAGATGCTAAAGTTAGAGGACAATCTAAAGTTAATTACATTTATGAAGATCGTAATTATGAAGATATTTTTAAAGGTAAAAAGTATTATATTAGGACTTATGGTTGTCAGATGAATGTTCATGATTCAGAAGAAATAAAAGCATTACTTGAACAAATTGGTTTTAATGAAACTGAAGAAATGGAGAAAGCTGATTTGATACTGCTTAATACATGCGCGATAAGAGAAAATGCTCATGATAAGGTATTTGGTTTCTTAGGAAGATGTAAGCATCTAAAAAAAGCGAAAAAAGACTTAATAATTGGACTTTGCGGTTGTATGGCTCAAGAAGAATCTGTTGTTAATGAAATTAAAGAAAAACATCCATATATAGATATTGTTTTTGGAACTCATAATATGAATGAACTTCCTAGTATTCTAGCTAATTTAAATCATAAACAAGATATTGAAGTTTATTCTAAAGAAGGCGATGTTTTTGAATTTGGCAATCTTTATAAGAGAGATTCAAAGATAAGTGCTTGGGTTAATATAATGTTTGGATGTGATAAATTTTGCACATATTGCATTGTACCTTATACAAGAGGAAAGCAAAGAAGTAGAAAAAGTGAAGATATTTTAAGAGAAGTTAGAGAATTAAAGAAATTAGGATATCAAGAGATTACTTTACTTGGTCAAAATGTTAATGCTTATGGTAAAGATTTAGATGGTGAGATTGAGTTTAGTAAACTTTTAGAAAAAGTAAGTGATATTGGAATACCAAGAATTAGATTTGTAACTTCTCATCCATGGGATTTTACAGATGAGATGATTGATATTATAGCTGAAAGAGATAATATTATGCCTTATATTCATTTACCTCTTCAAAGTGGATCATCTAGAATATTAAAACTTATGGGGAGAAGATATACTAAGGAAGAATATTTAACTTTATATCATAAAATTAGAGACAAAGTTAAAGGGGCATCTATTACCACGGATATTATAGTAGCGTTTCCTGGTGAAACTGAAGAAGATTTTAAAGATACTTTAGATGTGGTAGATGAATGTAAGTATGATGGAGCATTTACATTTATATTCTCTCCTAGAGAAAATACTCCTGCAGCGCTTATGAAAGATGAACTGAGTTTAGAAGAAAAGGAAAACAGACTACATGTTTTAAATGAAAAGATTAACATGTATTCTAAAGAAAGTAATGAACGAATGGTGGGGACTATTCAAAAAGTATTAGTTACTGGCGTTAGTGAAAAAGATACTAATAAAGTATGTGGCTATACAGAAAATATGAAACTTGTTAATATTGATGCTTCTAAAGATACTATTGGTAAGATAATAAATGTCAAAATAGAAGAGGCTAAGAGTTTTAGTTTAGATGGAATTATGGTTAAATAATTCCTTTTAATTTGCTTAAATATTTGTTATAATGATGAAGAATGGAGGCTAATGTAATGAATGAGAATAAAAAAGGTGAAGCAATTGTTTTAGGAGAATTGAAAAAAGAAAAGTCTAGTAAACCGGTTTTTGTTTTTCTTGTTCTTGTAGCAATAATTGCTATGTTATGGTTTATGCCTCAAATTCAAGATTATTTTAATCAAGGAACTGGTACTATTCCGGAGCTATATCGTTCTACTATTGGAAGACTTATTAATGGTGAAGAATATGTTGAAGAAGAGGAAGATACTACTCCAGTGGTAGAAGAACCAGTATTACTTGCTGAAGGGGTTACTTTAAATAAATTAGTTATTACAATATCAAATATTAGTATTGCTGAGGGAAAGATAAATTATACTATTACTAGTAAAACTGATATTAATTTAGATAATGGAAATTATAATATTGAAATCTATAATAGTAATAAAGAGTTACTTGGAAAGGTTAAACTTACAGGAACAGCTAGTACAACAGCAGATACTAGAACTGTAGATTTATCTTTTACAGTTCAAAGTGAGTCTTATTATTTAAAACTTACTAATTAGGGATAATTATGAACATTGAAATAAATGATTTTTCTGGGCCACTTGATTTACTTTTGCATTTAGTAAAAGTGAATAAGATGGATATATATGATATTAATATTGAATTAATAACTAAAGAATATATAGATTATATAAATAATAATAAAGCTTTGACTATTGATAGTGCTAGTGAGTATTTAGTAATGGCTTCGGAACTTATACATTTAAAAAGTAAATTACTTTTAAATAGTAATAAAGATGATGAGGAAGATGATTCTTTATATGAAATTGATTCTTCTGAAGAATTACAAAGAAGACTTTTAGAATATCAAAAGATTAAAGAAATAACTAATGATTTTAGAGAATTAGAAGAAAAAAGGGGTAAAGTATATACTAAGGTTCAAAGTAATTTGAATGAGTATAAAGATCCTAATATGTTAGTTGGCGATGGTGTATCGCTGCAAGATTTATTAGATGCTTTTGAAAGTTTTTTAAAAAGACAAAAATTAAAAGAACCAATTAATACAACTGTTACAAAGAGAGAACTTAGTGTGGAAGATCGTATTAAGTCAATTAGAAAAGTATTAAAGATTAAAGGTAAAGTTAACTTTTTAGATTTATTTGAAGAAGTATCAAAACCTTATGTAATAGTAACTTTTTTAAGTATATTAGATATGACTAAGAATAGAGAGGTTAAGATTAGCCAAAAAAATAATTTTGGGGAAATAATAATAGAAGGATGTAATTAACATGAAGTATTTAGGCATTTTAGAGGGATTATTATTTGTTGTTGGTGATGAAGGAATAACATTAGAATCAATATGTAAAATAATGGAAAAATCAGAAACTGAAGTTAAAGATTTACTTAAGAAATTAAAAGAAAAATATGAAGATGAATCTTCGGGAATAAGAATTAGTTATTTAGGAGATGCATTTAAACTTACAACAAAACCTGAACATAAAGAGTTTTATAAAAAACTAGTTGGGGAAGAAGGAAGTAGTAAATTAAGTGCTTCTTCTTTGGAGACACTTGCTATTATTGCTTATAATGGCCCTATTACAAGAGCAGAAATTGATGAAATGAGGGGAGTAGACTCTTCTTATGTTATTAGAAGATTAATTGCGCAAGATTTAATTAAAGTAAGTGGAAGAAGTGAACTACCTGGTAGACCTAATTTATATGAAGTTACAAAGTATTTTTTAGATTATTTTGGTCTTGCCACAATTCATGATTTACCTAAATTAGAACAAGAAGAAAGTGAAGAAGAAGATCTTTATTCAACTATTTTTAAAGAAAATTAATAGATTTGTGATATAATCTATTTATGCCCATGTGGTGGAATTGGTAGACGCGTTGGACTCAAAATCCAATGATAGTAATATCGTGAGGGTTCAAGTCCCTCCATGGGCACCAGATTGATTTACTAGAACTCAAATAATTTGAGTTCTTTTTTGTATAAAAAATTATTAAAATAGTAATACTATTAATAGTAAAGCATAATTATTAATGAGGTGAATATTTTGAAAGTTAATACAAAAAGACTGCTTATAAGTGTCGGGATTCCTTTGTTATTAGGTTTTATAGTGGGAATGCTTAGTGGTAGTGGAAAGGGATATCAAGGAGTAATTCAACCAAGTTTTGCACCACCGGGGTGGCTATTTCCAGTTGTTTGGACAATTTTGTATATCTTGATGGGCGTTGGAGATTATTTAGTTAAAGAATCTCTAGGAACAGATGAATCTTTAAGAATATATAAGATTCAATTAGGTGTTAATTTAATTTGGAGTTTTATATTTTTTACTTTTAAGTGGTATCTTGTAGCATTTTTATGGATTTTATGGCTTATATACTTAGTCATTAGAATGATTAGAGAGTTTAGGGTTATTAATAAAAAGGCAGGAAATTTACAAATTCCATATTTAATTTGGATTATATTTGCAGCTGTTTTAAATTTTAGTATTTATATATTGAACTAAGGAAAGAAATTTCCTTTTTTTCATATAATTTAAGGGAGGGGTTATGACATATACAGTTAAAAGAGGAGATACTTTATATGGAATAAGTAATCAATTTGGAGTATCAGTTACAGAACTTGCAAGACTTAATAATATTTATGGTAGTTTGCTTAATATTGGTCAGGTATTAGAAATTCCTAATTCGTCAGGTACTAATCCAGATGCTATGTTTATGTATACAGTTAAAAAAGGAGATAGTTTGTATGCTATAGCAAGAAAGTATAATACTACTGTTAATAAAATAATAGATTTGAATCATTTAAAAAGTACAGATTTATTTATTGGCCAAGTGCTTAGAATTCCAGAAATGTATACTAAAGAAGAGGATATGGTAATGGTTGATTTTATTAATTATGTGGTTAAAAAAGGAGACACTTTATATTCGATAGCTAAAAATAATAATATAGATGTAGATACGATAAAAAAAGATAATAATTTAATTAATAATAATTTAAGTATTGGTCAAGTTTTAAAATTAAGAGTTCCTAGTAATGGAGTTGGTGCAGTAGAAGAATGTTTTGGTGAAGAATATATTCCTAATGAAAAATATATTGTTAAAAAAGGAGATAGTTTGTATTCAATTGCTAAAAAATTTAATACAACAGTAGATAGTATTAAGAGAAAGAATAATTTAAAGTCAAATTTACTTTCAATAGGAGAGGAGTTAATTATTTAATTATGAATGTTTACTATGCTAATGATAATGATTTTATAAATACTGATATTTATAGAAGGTTTATAGATAACAATCCAGCTAAGGGTAATCTTAGAATTAGAGCTTATGCTGCTAGTGAAGCGGTACCAATTGAAGATGTGAATGTAATTGTATCAACTTTATTTGAAAATGCTAAGATTATTTTTTATGAAGGTAAGACTAATAAATCAGGTATAATTGAAAGAATAAGTTTACCAGCGCCTAGACTTAAAAATGATAATTTGGTAGTGCCAGAAAAAACTGAGTATGAAATAGAAGTACTATATAAACCTGATGGAATTAAATCTTTATATAAGGTTAATTTATATGAAGATGTTTGTGTAATGCAAGATATTAATATAGTGCCAGAGATTAAAGTTGGTGGATTTAATGGCAATTAGATATCCTGTGGTGCCAAATAATATTACTGTTCATTTAGGCAAACCAGATGAAAATGCAAGAAATATTACCGTTCCATTTACTTCTTACTTAGCTAATGTAGCATCTTCAGAATTATATCCAACTTGGCCGAAAGCGGCTCTTACAGCTAATATATATGCAATAACATCTTTTGCACTTAATAGAATTTACAACGAATGGTATAGATCTAAAGGATATAATTTTGATATTACATCTAGTCCTGCTTTTGATCAAAAATATGTAGAAAATAGATCTGTTTACGAGAATATAGAAACAATAGTTGAAGAAAACTTTAATAATTATGTTGTAAAGGGGAACCAAGTTCAGCCATATTTTACAACTTATTGTGATGGAAGAAATACCACATGTAATGGATTATCTCAGTGGGGAAGTGTAACTTTAGCTAATCAAGGTAAAAGTGCATTAGATATATTAAAAAATTATTATGGAAAAGATATTTCAATTAAGTATAATGCTCCAGTAGGAGATAATGTTGATGCATTTCCTGGTTATAATATATCTTTAGGTAATGCTGGGAATCCAGTAATTGTAATACAAAGAAATCTAAATAGGATTAGAAAAAATTATCCAGCAATACCAATTATTAATACTACTTTAGGAATATATGACGAGGAGACTGTTTTAGCAGTTAAAAAATTTCAAGAAATATTCGCCCTTCCAGTTACCGGAGTGGTGGATAAGGGAACTTGGTATAAGATAAAATATGTTTATACTAGTGTTAAAAAATTATCTGATTTATATTCAGAAGGTCTTACAGAAGATGAAATAACGTTTTTATATACAGATAGATTAGAATATGGAGATACTGGGATTGAGACTCAGTATGTACATTATTTTTTAGATGCATTAGCTTTTTTAGATAAAGATATTCCAAGACTTCCTTTAAATTCTATTTATAATAATAATACAATTACTATGGTTAAAGCTTTTCAGCAAAAATATAAGCTTCCGGTAACAGGAGTTTTTACTTATAGTGATTGGTTAGTTTTACAAAGTGCATATAATAATATTTTAAAATCTTTTCCTAAGGAGTATCAAGATTTTGTTAGTGAACTTTATCCAGATTATTTTTTAACTTATGGGATGAATGGATTAGATGTTAGAAGATTTCAAAAATTTCTTTTAAAGATATGTAGATATGATAAATCCATACCAGGAGTAAGAGTTAATGGGGTGTTTGACGATTTAACGCTTAGATCGGTTAAAAAACTGCAAAATGACTATGGTTTCGAAATTAATGGAATAGTTGGCCCTCTACTTTGGAAAAAAGTTGTAGAACTTTCAAAAAGATAATATAATACTTTTGGAGGTTTTTATGACAAGAAAAGATATATTATTAATTGAAAGAATTATTACATTGATAAATGAATTAGATATTATTACAAAAGGAAAAGATGATAATTATTTTTATAATGGCTATGAAATGCCTATTCTTTGTGATTTAGTTGATAAGGTAGATAAATCATTAAATAAGATAAGTAGTAAATTAAAGTTAAAATATAATAATGTAAATTGGAATATTGTTATAGATTATAAAGAAGATGATGATGGGATAATGATTTTAAAAATAGGTAGTATATGGCAATTATCTAGTGGATTACTAAAGAATGGATTACTTGATAGTTTAAAAAAGATATTAAAAGAAGAACTTCCTTTATATTATAAAAATTATTGTGAAAAGAAACATCTTGAAGTATTAAAAAAGAATCACTAATATAGAATAGTGATTCTTTTTCCTTTTATTTCAATTAAACGTTCTTCTTTTAAGTATTTTAATTCTCTAGTCATTGCTGATCTATCTACACCTAAATAAGCAGCTAAATTGGTAAAATTGAAAGGTAGATAAACATTATTAGTACCAGCAGCACGGTTAGAATTAAAATATTCTAGTAAACGGTTGCGAATTGTTTTATTTGTTAAAATACTTATGCGATCATTCTTATCTTTTATTTTTTCATTTAAGATAGTAAATAGATTTTGAATAAAAATGTTGTAGTAAGATTTAGAAATATTTTCTTCTTTCATAAGTCTTTTAAAATCAATAATTATAACAGTTGTTTTGCCTTTGGTAATAAGTTCTACTTCATTATTGTATAAGGATGATATGGAGGTACCAAAGATATCATCTTTTTCTAATACTTCAATTAAAGTAGTGTCTCCATAGTAATTTGTTTTGGTAAATTCAATGCTTCCTTCATCGACAATCCCAATGATATTGGTATTTCTAATGGTAGGTATAATATTGATGTTGTCTTCAAAAGTGTAAACATGTGTATGTAAAAGTGTAAACAATTTGTTTTTCTCTTTTTCGGAAATTCCGTTAAATAGGGCACTCATTTTTTATCACCAAAATAATTTTAACAAAATTTGTAAAATGTTGCAAGTGCAACAATTTTATATATTATTAATATGCTATACTGAAGACGTGGTAGAAGGAGTGGAGAGGTAAAATGAAAATTATAAAAAGAGATGGTCATATAGTTGATTATATGCCTGAAAAGATTGAAAATGCTATTAAAAAAGCTAATCTAGAAGTTGAAGAAGAAGATAGAGTAACCGATACTCAAATTAAAAACATTATTAAGTATATTGAAAACTTAAAAAAGAAAAGAATGCTAGTAGAGGATATTCAAGATATTATTGAAATGAGATTAATGGCTCTTGGGAAATTTGAACTAGCTAAGAAGTATATTACATATCGTTATACTAGAGAATTAGTAAGAAGAAGTAATACAACAGATTTAACAATTAAAGAATTAATTGATGGGGAATCTGAATATTGGAATACAGAAAATTCTAATAAAAATGCTAAAATTGTTACTGTTCAAAGAGATTATTTAGCAGGTATTACATCAACTGATATTACAAGAAGATTCTTACTTCCAGAAGATATTGTTAAGGCTCACGATGAGGGAATAATTCATTTCCATGATGCGGATTATTTTGCACAAAATGCTCTACATAATTGTGATTTAATTAACTTAGAAGATATGCTTCAAAATGGGACAAATATTAATGGCGTAATGATTGAAAAACCACATAGATTTTTAACTGCTATGACAATTGCAACTCAAATTATAACTGCTGTATCATCTAGTCAATATGGTGGATGTACAATTACACTTACTCATGTAGCACCATTTGTTAGAGAAAGTTATAATAGATATTTAGATAAATATAAAAAGAGAAAATTTAAGAAAGCTGAAGCAGAAAAATATGCTAAAGAGGATTTAGCTAAAGAAATTACTGATGGAGTGCAAACATTCCAATATCAAATTAATTCTATGACTACTACTAATGGTCAAGCACCTTTCTTATCAGTTGCGATGTATTTAGGTGAAACTGATGAATATAAAGAAGAACTTGCTATGATTATTGAAGAAGTT
>CACXGV010000010.1 GCA_902767375.1 uncultured Erysipelotrichaceae bacterium | reverse complement strand
TGCAAATTTAAAGATAATAGAACAAAGTTATAATCTGGAAGATTTAAACTTAGAAGAAGAAATAGCTAAAGCTCATTTAACTGATGATAATTTTGAATAATAATAATTATTATGATATAATACAAAACCGAGAAAGAAGGTACTCTCATGAATGATAAACAATTAATAAATAGTTTTTTAGAAAGAGGATATGTTATTACTGATCCAGTAAAGTTTTATCACGCTGTTAGAACATCATCTATGGAATCTTTATTGAGTGAATTAGAAGAAAGTGAAAAAAGTGCTCCTGTAAGATATTTATATACTTCATTTGAAAGTGACGTACGTGAATATTTAAATGGTTTAAGAAGCGCAGTTAATAATAACTATAGAATAGCTAATGCACCACTTTATTATACTTATGAAGATTTTATAGAAGATATTAGACAATTTGCTGATAAATATATGATTACTAGAGCAGCAGATGAACAAAGAGTAGATATTAATGTTAGAATTAGTGCTGCAAGAGAAGAATTAGATAGATTAAATGCTGAATTAACTGAAGCTAATAATGAATTAACTACTATTAATCAAAGAAGAGGAGCATTAAATCGTGAATTAAGAGATTTATCTAATAATACGGAAATATCTAATGCTGATAAAACTAGTCGTACATTTGAAATAATGTCTGAATTAGAAAGACTAAATAGTGAAGTAATAGATAAAAGAAGAATAGTTCGTGAGAGAAGAGACTTAAGTGAACAAAAAACTGAAGAAATAAGAAATCTTCAAGTAGAGTACAACAATGTTAAAGAAGTTGAAACTCCTGAAATAACAATCGATATGCGTGATGAATTTATTTCAGATTTAAATAATTTAGAAGCAAATGCTTTAAGAATTACTAAAAATGAAGATGATATTCGTACAATTAGACAATTAACTGGTAAGTTTAGATCAGGAATGTATATTGCTTTAGCTGACAAACAAGCAGCAAATAGCAAACTTAAAGAAATATATGATAGATTTGGAATAACCAAAACTGATACTCCAGTAGTAAACAAGGAACCAATTCCTGAAGTTCAAGAAGAACCAAAAGAAGAAGTTAAGAACGAAACACCAAATCCTGAACCAGAAAACAAGGATAAAGGTAAAAAAATAGTATTCTTAGGTTCATATAGTGAAATTCCTATTGCAACTAGTGATTATGATAAATTAGTTGAAGGTCAAGAATATACTATTAAAGATTCTGATGAAGTATCATATCGTTTAGAAGAGGTTGAAGGAGTTTCATTTAGTAAAAAAGCTTTTGTAGAACCAAGTATGTGGTCAACAATTGTTGCATTAGTGCCAAAGAATATTGATCCTCCTAAAGCAGAAGTTCATGAAGAGCCAAAAGAAGAACCCATAGCTGAAGAAGGTAAACTAAAAGCTGGAGATAAAATGGTTTTCCACAGTGAAGATAAATCATTTATATACTCTTTATACACAGTTGTAGATAACTTTAAAGAGGGAGAAGAAATTGAAATTGAAAGTGTTTTATCAAATGGATATAAAATAAAAGGACATGATGCAATTATTAAAAGAGAAGACATGGTAACATTAGAAGAATGGAAAAAAATGCAAAAATCAGAACCAGTTGAAGAAAAACCGGCTGAAAAACCAGTTGAAGAACCAAAAGTAGAATCTGAAGAATTTGTATTAGATTTATCAACTATGAATCCATTTGAAGGGATTGCTATTCTACTTGAGGGCTATAAATCTGGCCAAATTGTTGATGTTGTTAAACAAGCAGATGGTAAATATCGTATTAAAGGTACTGAATTAGATATAGATCCTAAATATTTAGTAACTGCAGAAGAATGGAATAAGGTACATCCAGAATTCAAAGCAGAAAGAGCTGCTGAAAAACCAACTAAAGAGCCAAAAGAAGAACCAAAAGAAGAACCTAAATCTGAAGAAATGGTTGCTGTAAATTATGAACATGGTATTTATAAAAAAGGCGCAGAAGTAGTCTTTAGACCAGTAGCAACTTTAACTGAAGATGAAAGAGATTACTACTATGAAGTGTTTATTAAAAAAGGTCTTAAAGAAGGCAAATCATATAAGATAAAAGAAGTTTATAAAGATGGAAGTATTGAATTAGAAGGATTTGATGTTATCTTCCCACCTATGGGATTCATGTCTAAGAAAGAATTTGAAGATCTTCCTGAAATGCTTTGTGCTGTTAAGGTTTTTGATGAAGTAGAACCTGAACTTGAAGGACCAAAACCAAATATCAACGATAAAGATGAATTTGTTGTATATAACGGTGAAGATACTGAAAAATTAGTAAATGGTCGTAGATATATCTTAGATTATTCATTCGGAAACATTGCTAGATTAAAAGATATGGAAACTGGAGAAACTATAACAATTACTGACTTTAACGAAGACGATTTTGAATTAGCAAGTAATGTAAAATATGATCCAGTTGATCGTCACATTGATACTTTTGGCCGTAAATTACCTGAAGTTGTAATGGTTGAAAGAATCGAAAGATTAAATAAAATAAGTAATACCATGGCTACTATTGGAGTTCTTGGAATTGCTGCTGGAATATTCTCAATTCCAGTTGTCGGAGCAGTTGCCGTTCCTGTCATAGCAGCATCTGCTGTATCAGCAACAGCTGCCATTGTTCCACAATCTAAAATGGCTCATAGCCATGTTGCCAATAAGATTTATAACAAAGTTAAAAAACTTCTAGGCGAATATCGCGAAAGATTAGAAGGCAATTATGATTTAGATGAAGATGATTTATACAAATTAAAAATGGCTAGTGATGATCTTGAACAAAGCTTACAAAACATTCGTACTGAAGCAGATGAAAGAAAAATCTTTCTAAATAAATAGATTAAAAAGAATGAAAAGAGGTTTCTATGAATAAAGATTTTTTAAATAGTGTTATAACCTTAGATAATAATCAAAAGTGGTATATTACTGATGAAACAGAACAAGGAAATGATAAATTTTATTTAGCGGTAAAACTAGATGAAAATAATAATCCTGATGCTGAAAGTAAAATATTTAAAGAAGTAAAAGCAAATGGTAAAGTTTTTCTAGATGATCAAATAGATGCTGAAACATATCAGTATTTATCTGCTATATTTATAACTAATTATTCTAATAAATCAGATGAAATAGCTGATGGAATAAAAAATGAAGAAGTTGAATAAAACTTCTTTTTTTATACATAATAATAACGAGGAGAATTATATGAAAAAGAAATATTTATTGGTTATTAGTATGTTAATAATGATTTTAGGAACATTTGGCTGTGAACTTATGCAAATTACGCCTAAAAAGAAAGTAGAGCTATTATTATCTGATTATCAGAATAATAATGATATGATTATTTCCGAATTAAATGATTATATTAAAACAATAGCTACTGATGATAGTACTTTTGAAGAGTATAAGAAAGTCTATTTAAGACAATATCAAGATTTAAAATATGAGATTAAAGATGAAACTATAGATGGAGATCATGCTAAAGTAACTGCTCAAATTGATGTTTATGATTATTATAAGGCTGATACAGAAGCCAAAACATTTATTACGAATAATCCTAATGAATTTACAAATAATGGCGTATATGACTCAAAAAAGGGTATTTTATATCGTATCGAATCATTATCTAAAACTAATGATAGAGTAACATACACAATAACTATTAATCTTACTAAAGTAAATAATGAATGGACAATTGATAATTTAACTGAAGAAGATTTAGAAAAAATTCATGGAACTTTTATCCATTAAAAAAGTAACAACAAATTGTTACTTTTATTGTGGAATAACACTATAAACTTTGCTTAAAGTAAAGTTTCCTTTACCATTATCTTTACTTAAACTATCTAAATCATTATAATGCCACCATTCACTAGCAAGTGGAGTAAGACCAGCATTAGTACAATAATTTTGTAATCTTTGAGCTGGTAAATTATTTTCCATCGCTTTTGTAAATTTAGCTTTTTGCCAAGCAGTTTTTGAATGTGAATATACTGGAGTTGTAAATCTAACTGCTTTAATACTTAATTCATGCATTTTCGTTGGCATATTATATTCTTCATATGAAGTAATGTCTTTTACTTTATAATTACCAACTATTTTTTCTGATACATCCTTTATCTTACCTAAACTAACATCAATCGCAAGACCTTTTTGATGATTAGATACTTTAGTTGATACAAACCATGTCATTGACCAAGGACTTGCATTTAAACCATTATAAACATCTTCATCTTCACTAGCTAAAATACCTAAATTATTAACTATTCTTTTTTGAGTTTCATAAGGACGATAAGATTCATATATTATTAAAGTTTCATTATTCTTAAGAGCTTCTTTTTGTGCAACTGCTATCTTTTTAGCCATATTATATAAAACTGGCATAATATATTCATCTTTTTCTAATCTATCATTATAAGTATAATTATCATATAATTTTTCATTTGTAACATTTTTAATATTTTTTTCACTAGATTTCATTATAGATGATTTACCATTAGTATCATTATAAATAATTGATGGTAATACATCTGGTAAATTTATAAAAGCATTCTTATGAAGAATATATCCTTTAACATCATTTACACTTATATAAAAATAATCATTAGATTCACTTATAATTGTAAATCCTTGACCAGCTTTTAAAGTTAATATTGTATTTGCTTCCTCACTAGGTATATCTTTAACATCAATTTTAATAGCTGCATAACCAGTAGCACCATTTATCGGAAGTTCAAATAAACCATTATATTCTTCATATGTTATTTGTGATATAGGTGTAACATCTAAATCTGGAGCTTTAACTGTTATTTCTTCTTTATTATCATCAACATAGGCTGAACTATAGTTATTAGTAAATATCCAAATAGAATAAGTAATAACAGCAAAAACTGAAATAATTAAAGATATTTCAACAAATTCTTTCTTCATTTACAATCAACCCCTCTGTAAATTGCCTTATATTATACCACTTTTCCCTTAAAAATCAAGTTTTTATCATTGATAAAAGCACCTAAGTATTTTATAATTAATATAATAGAAATAAAGTAGTGTGATAAATTATATGGATAAAAAAACAAAAATAGTTATACTTTTAGCATCATTAATATTCTTAGTATTAGTATCAACTGTTTCTATAAAAATTATTAGTAATAGTATATCTATTCTTAATGAAGTATCTCTTGAAATAGGTACTAAAGAAATAAAACTAAAAGATTTTTATCGAAAAGGTATGGTTAAAGAAAATACTAGATTTGTAACTAATATAGATAGTATTGATTTAAATAAAGTAGCAGACCATTATATTACAATTAATGAAAATGGAGTAGTTAAGACCGTCGTTCTTCATTTAGTAGATACTACACCTCCTAATGTAGAAGTTCAAAATATTACTAAAAGTCTATCTTATGAAATAAAACCTGAAGATTTTATTGTTTCTGTAGATGATTTATCAGCTACTACATCATCAATTAGTAATATTCCTACTTTAAATGAGTATAAAGATTATCAAATAGAAATAATTGTAAAAGATGAATCAGGTAATGCAACTAAAAAAACATGTACTTTAACTACAACCATATTAGCGCCAACTTATACCTTAGAACTAGGTAATAAGCTAAAGAAAAGTGATATCTTATATGATGAAACAGTAAATATTCCAGATAGTGAAATTGATCGTATTAATAATAGTCCAGTAGGAAACTATGAAATAACTATTACTAAAGATAATAAAACATATACATCTAAAATAACTATTCAAGACACTACAGCTCCAACTTTAAAACTAAAAAATATAACTATTTACACCGGCGAAAAAGTAAGTGGGAAAGCATCATTTATTGAAGAAGTAAAAGATGCCAGTGGAGAAGTAACAACCACGATGCCAACTACGCTAAATTTTGATAAGGTAGGATCTCAAGAAGTTATTATTGAAGCAACTGACAAAAATGGTAATACAACTAAAAAAACTGCTACTTTAACTATCAAAAAAGATAATGATGCTCCTGTATTTTCTGGTTTAAGTGAAATAACAGTTAGTAAAAATAAAAATATTAATTATGAAAAAGGAGTAAGTGCTGTTGATAAAAAAGATGGTAAAGTATCATTTGATGTAGATTCTAGTAAAGTAGATACTTCTACCTATGGTACTTACTATGCTATATATACTGCTAAAGATGCCGCTGGTAATGTTGCAACTAAAAAAAGAAAAATCCTTGTTGAACATGATAATGCTGACTTAAAAGAATTAGTAAGAGAATATGCTTCTAAAGCTGGTAGTGATTATAAATCAATTCGTAGTTATGTCCAAACTACTATTAAGTATTCTGATTCTTGGGGTGGGAGTGATCCGGTATGGTATGGCCTTACTAAATTTTCTGGTAACTGCTATGTACATGCTTTAACTTATAAAGCTTTCCTAGATAACAAAGGATATGAAAACAAATTAATCTGGACTAAAGATAAAACTCATTATTGGAATCTAATAAAAATAAATGGAGTATGGAGACACTCAGATTCAACACCAGGAACTAAACATACTATGATAATAGCTGCAACTGATGAAGAAAGATATGCTCATTTACAAGGCCGAGATTGGGATCGTAGTGCTTGGCCGGAGGCAAACTAATGGCAAATATATTACTATTAATTATAAGTATTTTAATATATGCATCCTTTGGCCTAAAATCATTAATATTTATTGTCTTTAGTGCTTTATCTACTTATTTAGCAGCTAAATATATGTATAAGAATAAAAAACTTATCTTTTATAGTACTCTCATAATTAATATTTTAATCTTAGTATTCTTTAAAATAATAAGTTTCAATAATTTCTTAAACATTTCAATCCTAGTACCTTTAGGTATATCTTATTATACCTTCAGTGTCCTTGGTTATTTAATTGATATCTATAAAGAAAAATATCAACCAGAAAAAAGTATATTTAATTATTTCTTATTTGTTATGTATATTCCATACTTATTTATTGGACCTATATCTAGATATGATCAAATAAGTAAGACCCTATATAATAAAAGAACTATTACTAAAGATAATTTCTTTAATGGACTAATTAGAGTCGCTTGGGGACTATTTAAAAAATATGTTATTGCTGGTAGAATAGCAATTATTATAAGTACTATTTCATCTAATCCAGAAGCATATTTTGGCTCTTATGTTTTTCTAGCCCTAATACTATATTCATTTGAATTATATAATGATTTTAGTGGGGGAATAGATATGGTTTTAGGTTTTAGTAAAATATTAGGTATTGAATTATCAGAAAACTTTAATAGTCCATACTTATCTGAAAACTTAAGAGAATTTTGGCGTAAATGGCATATATCTTTAAGTACTTGGTTTAAAGATTATGTATATATACCACTAGGAGGTAATAAATGTTCTAAAATAAGAAATAGAATAAACTTAATAATAACCTTTATTGTATCTGGTTTATGGCATGGAATTAATTACTTCTTTTGGGGTTTATTCCATGGCATTATAGTTGCTTTTACTCCTAAAGAAAAAAGTGATTTTAAAGTTTTAAACATTACTTTAACATTCCTAATAGTATCTTTTTTATGGGTATTCTTTATCTATCCAGATTCACTTACATCATTTAAAATGTTCTTTAGTATCTTTTATAAATTTAATGGTATTGATTTAATAAACAATATAACTAAATTAGGCCTAAATATACCTAATTTAATAATAATGATAGTCACTATTATTATTGGGATAATTGTTGATATTAAACATGACAAATTAAAAAGCATCTATAATTTAAAAATAGATAAAAAACTAATTATTATTTTAAGTCTATTATTAATTACTTTACTTCTTGGAATCTATGGTTTAGGTTTTGAAAAAAGTAATTTCATTTATAGTAAGTTTTAGGAGGTAATATGAAAAAAAGAATATGTATAATTATAATATTTTTCCTTAGTTTATTCATATTACTAAATAGGTTAGTAACTCCTAAATATCAAACTGAATTAATTGAAGGACATATGATTAAAGAATATTATCAAGAAGCAAAAAATCATGAAGTAATCTTTATTGGAGATTGTGAAGTATATGCTAATTTTTCTCCCATTCAAATGTATAAAGATTATGGAATAACTTCATATATAAGAGGAACTAGTCAACAATTAATATGGCAATCACTTGAAATATTAAAAGAAACTTTAAAGTATGAAAAACCTAAAGTAATAGTTTTTAATGTCAACTCCATGCGTTATGATAAACCTGTAAGTGAAGCATATAATCGTTTAACTTTAGATAATATGAAATGGTCACAAGAAAAGATAAATATGATTAATTCATCTATGTTAGAAGAAGAAACTTTTTTATCTTATATCTTTCCCATATTAAGATATCATTCTAGAATAACTGAATTAACTAAAGAAGACTTAGATTATTTCTTAAATGAAAAAAATATAACTTTTAATGGCTTTTTAATCAATAAGAATATCAAACCATATACATCATTTCCAGAGCAAAGACGCTTACCAAGTTATACATTTAAAGAAAACGTGTATAAATATTTAGATGAAATGGTTAAGATAACAAAGAATAATAATATTGAATTAGTCCTTATTAAGGCTCCAAGTATTTATCCATACTGGTATGATGAATATGAAAAACAAATAATAGATTATGCTAGTAAAAATAATCTTCACTACTATAATCTAAAAAAAGTAGTTGATGAAGTAGGTATTGATTATAATACAGATACCTATGATGGTGGACTTCATTTAAATTTAAATGGAGCAACTAAATTATCAAAATACTTCGGTAAATTATTACAAGATGAATTTAACTTGACAGACTATCGTAACAATGAAAGTGTAAACAGTATTTATCAAAATAAAATTTTATTGTATAATGATGCTATAAAGTAAGGAGCATTATATGAAAAAAATATTATTAATACTATGTTTATTTCTATTAGTAGGATGTGGAAAAGCTGCTAATAAGGTTTATTCTCTAACTCTAAATAACAAAACCTTTTATTTAGGAGAAGAATATACCAAAGAAAAATATGGCGAATCCATTGGCTATTCTGAAGTCTCTAGTTGTGCTTTTGAAGGTTTAGATAAAACATATAAATATGATCACTATGAAGTAACAACATATCCTGTTGATGGTAAAGATAAAGTATATTTAATCTATTTTCTAGATGATGAAATATCAACTACAGAAGGATTAAAACTATCAGATTCATATAATGATATGATATCTAAATATGGTGAAAAATACAAAAAAGAAGGTAATCTTTATACCTATACTCTAGGGAAAACTAATCTTAATATCATAGTTGAAAATGGATTTGTAACTAGTATTGAATACGCTCATGAAATATAAAAAATAACATTAATTGTTATTTTTTTTCTTTTTTAGAATAATTTTAACTAGGGTGGTTTATGAAAAAAATATTCTTAATTATATTGTTATTATTTCCTATTAGTGTTTTGGGAGTTGAGAAAGATTTAATTCCTAATGCTCCTTCCGGAATCTTAATGGAGTATTCAACTGGCAAAATTCTTTATGAAAAAAATGCTTATGAAAAAATGGCACCAGCTTCCATGACTAAAATTATGACTATGCTTCTAATTATGGAAGCCTTAGAAGATGGAAAAATAAATCTAAATGATATGATCTATGTTTCATCAAATGCTTCATCTATGGGAGGAAGCCAAGTATATTTAGAACCAAATACTAAAATTAAAGCTGAAGAATTATTAAAATCTATTGCTGTTGCTTCTGCCAATGATTCAGCAGTTGCTATGGCTGAAGCAATAGCCGGCACAACGGATGCATTTGTATCTAAAATGAATGAAAAAGCTAAAAGTTTAGGATGTTTAAACACTAATTTTGCCAATGTTCATGGTCTTGATGATAGTAATCACTATACAACGGCATATGATATGGCTCTAATGGCTAAAGAACTTCTTAAATATGATGATATCTTAAAATACTCAAGTATTTATGAAGCCTATCTTCAAAAACCAGATGGCTCTTCTACTTGGATGGTCAACACTAATAAATTAATAAAATACTATAATGGTTTGGATGGTCTTAAAACCGGATATACATCGAGTGCTGGTTATTGTTTAACCTCAACTGCAAAAAGAAATGATATGAGACTAATTACCGTTTTAATGAAAGAACCAACATCCCAAATTCGTAATAGTGAAACTATTGATTTACTTAACTATGGTTTTTCCAACTATAAAATAAAAACTATTCTAAAAAAAGATCATAATTTAGGCTTTATTGAAGTTTTAAATGGGAAAAAAGACCAAGTAAATCTTAAACTATTAGAAGATGCTACCAATTTAGAAGGAATCAATGATAACTTAGAATATACTTATAATATTAAAGTATCTCCTATCAAAGCCCCAGTAAAAGTAGGGGACAAAGTTGGCTTCCTAGAAGTAAAATTAAACAATCAAAATATCAGAAAATATCCTATTACTGTAAGTGAAAATATTCCACAAGCAAATCTTTGGGATTTATATAAACGAAATATGTTAAAAGTTTTAATTGGAAATTAACTATAATTTATTTACAAAAAAATCTAATTATAATAAAATAATCCCTCAGAGAGGGATGTTTTAAATGGCCTTAACTTATTATGAACTGACTTCTAAAGTTCCTAAAAAAACTTTGGAATTTATTAATAAAGTATTACCTTATATGGATTATTATTGTAGAAAAGATCACACCTTTTCTTTTCATAATGTAGATACTTATATTACCAGTGCCTATGGAAAAAGATTTTTCTTATGTGCTTATATTGGTAGTACTTTTTCTGATATAGAATCTTTATTTAGTAGATTTGGTTTTGATAAATCTAATTATCGTATTCATGATGTTAAAACTGAAAATCCTAATTATGAAGAATTATACCGTAGTAACAGTTACTTTTTACCAAATATAAGCGATGCTGAATTTGAACATTTAACCATTTTAGATATTATTATTCATAATTTACAACTTTATATAGATAATTATGGAACTGGTGTATTATCAAGTCAATTTCCTTTATCAAATAGCTCTTATAGTTTATTTGGGAATCTAAATCAAATAAATAATGAAGAAAAAAGGAAAATATATCAAGCTGAAGAAAACAAACTTTTTAAAAACCTACCAATTTCATCTATTTCTTATCTAGAAATAGCCTCTAAAATAATGGAAATCATTCAAAGGAAAGAACTTAATCCTAATATAACCAATAAATCGTTAGAAGACATGGTCGCTCTATCATTATTTATTGCAATATATTACTATCAAGACCCAATAGTTGACGAAGAAGATATTTCTGTTCAATCAATTATTAAAGAAATATTTGAAAACAATGGTTTAGAGATTTCTCAAATATTATCTTTATTAGGAATCAACATTTCATCAAAAGATATCGCTAATACAAAAGTTAATTTATATACGATTAGAGATTATTATCAAGCATTTTTACAATCTGATGATGAAAAAAAGAAAATGTATCCATTAGATATTATCCAAAACTTATTTAATAGAAGTATTTCTAATAGTTATATTTTAGAAAGAATTATGGCTAATTTCAAATGCTATATTGGTTTATTTGATAATCTAGATAAAGATGTCAATAAACTATATCAAAACAAGAAAATTCTTATTTCAGAATCTTATGTTAAATCATTCTATGAAAATCTTACTAAAGATGTTAAAGATTATATCAATTTTTCCACTAAAATATATTCAATAATCACACGCAAAATGCAATCAAGTGATTATCATAGTGATATTTTGAAAACTGAAGATGATGCTGATACGCTTGCACTTTTTATTGCTTCATACTATTATTCTGCTGATGTAAGTGAATTCTTTCTAGATCATGGAATTACTTTAGTGAAAGTTCTAGAATTATTAAATTTGAGCATTACTAAAGAAGAAATAGATCAAGAAGAGTTAAGTACTAAAGCCCTAATAAACCGCTATAAAAGATTTGTCTATGATGGAGTTAATTATAATAAAAATGCTAAGGAACTAACTATAGATGATATCGCTCATAATTTATGTAGTAGAGAATTTAATCGAAGTACAATAATGGAAGAAATATTTGAAACATTAAGTTCTGATAATTTAGAAAAGAATTTTTTAACTAGCCTTCAAGAACATTTTGCTAAGAAAAAGAATCAACATATTCAACAATTATCTAATGAATTATTTAGAGATTTACCGATTGCTACTGTTGAATATCTAGAACGTGTTTCTAGAGTACATCAATATTTAAGTGAAAAATTAAAAAACTATTCTAAAGATAATATCAAAACTCTATCGCTATTAATCTGTACATTGTATGATGAAGAATCTACTGAGAAAAAATTCTTTGAATCTTTAGGATTTAACCTTCAAAAAATAGGTAATTATCTAGATTTAAGCCCATATTATTTTACATCCAAAGATGTTGATGTAGATACTATAAATGAAGAATATTTACCATATATATTCTCTGGTTTTAATCAAGAAAAAGATAGAAAAAATATAACAATTCTTTCTATTGCTCATAATATTTTTTCTCGTGAATTTAATAGTGACATTCAAATATCTAAATTTTTAAAAGAATTCAAGTTAAGTTATGAAGATTTTGAAGATTTTGATAAATTATATAATAGATTTTTAGATGATGAAAATGCTAAAAAAGAAAGAGAAGATAAAATAAGGACTATTGAAGACTATGATTATAGCACCAGCACATTTTTAAAAAAAGCTTTAAAACTATTTAAAGCTTTAAAAGAAAAAATATCTCGAAATGATTATCAAAATTCTTATTTAATAACTCAGTCTGATGCTATTGAATTATCTATGCTATTAGCAACACTTAGTGGAAACTATAGCATTAATAGTTTCTTTGAAAAAAATGGCATTAGCTTAGATTTAATTTATAATAGTTGTGATATAAAAGAAGAAGATTTAATTAGAGCACAAGAAGAGGTTGATTATTCATTAAGTACATACTTTGAACCATATCTTATTGATGAAAAAAGCACTAAAAAATATATTCCTGTTGAAACAATAATAAAAAGATTGTTTAATCCTTCTATAAACTCTAGTTTACTTTTAGAAAAAATATGCGCAAGTAATGGAGTTAATTATGAAAGATTAGCAGAAGAAATTATATCTGGAAAAGATTATGAAGCTTCTTTAAGTATGGACGATCGAATTGCTCTACTAGATGAATCAACAGTCGACACAATGGATATTTCCAGTGTAAAAAGCATTATGCATTTTGGAACTAGCTTAACCAAACATTCAAAGTTTATTTATGACGAGTTACCAAAATTGACTTCTCAAGATAGTTTAACAAAATCAATAGCAACTATAGAAAAAGTTTTAGGTAATGTTTATAAATCAGAAAAAATAGAAACTAAACCTAAAAGTTTTTGGGCTAAATTTTTCACTTTAGAAATTGAAGAAGAAAGTACTAAAACTGTTATAAATCCTGAAGGATTATCTGAACTTAATAAGAGTATTGATCAAAGCATTAAAGAAATATCTGAAGAATTAATTGGGTTTGATTCAATTAGACGTTATATGGAAATATATCGTCGTAAAAATATGGAATATTATGAAGAAACATTAAAGACTGAGAAAGAAATAGAAGACGAATTAAAATCCTTAAATCCTAATGACGAAAATGATTTTAATAGACTTGCCGAACTAACATCACTACTTCAAATTATTAGAAGCAAAAAAAATCGATTTGCTACAACCAATCATATAATCAAACAAGAGCTAATTAGAATTAATCAAACAATATCTAATCATTTCATAACTATTAATGCCCTTGAAATGGCTCGTAATGATTTATTGCCTCTAATCGGCTCGGAACTTGCAATAGGTAGGGGAAGAAACACTGAAAATGAAGCCTTAGAGATATCCAAAAACGTTATTGGATTATTTCAATCACTCTTAGATAAAAATGCTTTAGATGCCACAAAAAATATGGAACTTTTAAAATCATCATCTATGCCAGCAGAATTAGTAGATGCTTTAAATCAAGATATTTTATTGTACATTAGTGATTTAGATAATCAAAGAAAAATTAAAGATAGAGTAGAGCCACATATAATAGACTCGGATGGTGAAAAAATAGAATTAATTGAATTTGCTACCGAAGAATCTCCTAAAAAGCCAGAAGAAAAACCAAAAGCACTATAAAGTGCTTTTTTCTTATTATCATGATATAATAAACAAGGTGAATAAAATGAACAAAGAATTAATAAGAACAATAAAATTTACTTTATTTAGTATTTCAGCTGGTGTAATTGAAATAGGACTTTTTACTCTCTTAAGTAAAATAACTCCTTGGCCATACTGGCCTTGTTATTTAATTGCCTTAGTAGCATCAGTAATTTGGAATTTTACTTTAAATAGAGAATATACATTTAAATCAACTGCTAATATACCTAAAGCATTTACATTAGTAATTATTTTTTATCTTATTTTTACTCCAGCATCAACTATTTTAGGTAACTATTTAGCAGAATCATTGCATTGGAATGATATCTTAGTAACTCTAATAAATATGGCTTTAAATTTTGTCTTAGAGTTCCTTTATGATAAATATGTAGTTTTTAGAGGTACTATTGACTCAAAGGGTAGATAGTATTCTTTTTTTTTGCTATAATGAACTTGGTGATACTATGGAAAGAAAAATCACAATCGGACTTTTCAACGATGCATTTTATCCTGCCGTGGATGGGGTAGTATCAGTAGTAGACAATTATGCTCGAAAACTATCTAAAAAAGCCAATGTAATTGTCTTTGTTCCTGATTATAAAAAACCATATGATGATTCTAAATATCCTTATAAAGTAGTAAGAGTAAAATCAGTTAAAATACCAACTGTTGAATATACTTTTGCCACACCTAAAGTAGATATGAAATTTTATCATCAAATACATAAGTATTATTTAGATATAATACACGTTCATTCACCATTTTCCTTAGGAGCTACTGCTATTAAGTATGCCAATAAACATCGCATACCAGTAGTAACAACTATGCATAGTCAACACAAAAGAGATTTAAAGAATATTACTCATTCTAATGTTTTATCATACTTTGGAACCAAAAAATTAATAAGCATTTATGAACATAGTAATGAATGTTGGGCTGTAAATGGTGGAGTAGCTAAACTTTTCTTTAAAGAATATGGTTATCATAAACTACCAAGAGTAATGCCTAATGCTACTGAAATGACTTTAGTTAAAAATACTGCACATGCTCATGATGTAATCAATAAAAAACATAATATTAATCCAAATGATAAAGTATTCTTATTTGTTGGAAGATTATATAGATTAAAAAATATCTTCTTTATTGTAGATGCCTTATCTGAACTTGAAAAATTAAAACCCAACTTTAATTATAAAATGTTATTTGTTGGTACTGGTCAAGATGAAGAAAAACTTGCTAAATATATTAAAGATAAAAAACTATCTGATAAAGTAATAATCTGTGGAAAAGTAATGGATCGAGAATTATTAGCATATTATTATAATCGTGCTGATTTATTCTTATTCCCATCTATGTATGATGCTAATTCTATCGTTCAAATTGAAGCATCTAGTCAAAAAACTCCAACTATCTTTGTTAAAGGAGCAATTACTGCTTCTGATATCATAAATAATGAAACTGGTTTTATTACTAATGAAAAACCAAAAGATTATGCTAAAAAAATCATTGAAGTTTTAAATAATAAAGAATTATATAATCATGTTTCTGAAAATGCTTACAAGAAGATTTATCGTACTTGGGATGAGATAACTGATGAAGCCTATAATTCATATTTAAAACTAATAGATGAATTTAATAAAAAGAAAACCAAAAGAAATAGTAATAAGGAAAATAAGTATGAAAAGTTTGAATAATTTAGTTAGAAATCTAGTAATATTTGTTTTATTAATTGTTCTTACCTTTATGTTGGTCTTTAAAGATCAAAGTATTAGCGATTTATTAAACTTAGTATTAAGTGTCAATAAAACTTATATATTTTTAGCAATAATTTGTATGGCATTATATTTTGCCTTTGAAGCTTTAAATATTAAAACAATTTTAAAAACATTAAAGAAAAACATAAAATTTTTAAGTATGCTTAGATATTGTTTAGTAGGTTTCTTCTTTAGTGGTATAACCCCATCAGCTAGTGGTGGTCAACCTATGGAAATATACTTTATGCACAAAGATGGAATAAGAGTAGCTCATTCTACGGTTGCCTTACTTGTTCAATTAATATCATTTCAGTTTATTACCATTGTCTGTGGAATAATTGGAGCATGTTTTAATTACAATTTAATTAAAGATGGTCTTATTTGGTTATTTATAGCAGGTATTAGTTTAAACTTTATAGCGTTGCTTACTATGGTAATATGTTTATTTTCTAATTCCCTAGCTAAAAAGATAGTTAACTTCTTTGTCAAAATTCTTGCTAAATTTAAATATCGTAATATTGATAAAGTAAAAGAAAATTTAACTTCAACTCTAGATAGTTATAAAGAAAGTTCTAGAATAATTAAGAATCATAAAGATTTATTCATTAAATCATTCTTTATAGTTTTATGCCAAGTTGCATCCTACTATACAATAACTTATTGTATCTATAAATCATTTGGTTTAGATACTTTAGGATACTTTAAAATAATATCTATTCAAGCAATGCTATATGTATCGGTATCAAGTATGCCACTTCCTGGAGCAGTAGGCATCAGTGAAGGTGCTTTCTTAGGCATTTATAATACTATTTTTGGAGCATCGTTAGTATCAGGTGCAACAATTCTAAATAGAACAGTTAACTTCTATTTGTACATTATAATCGGCCTTATTTGTACATTACTAAGTACCTTAAAACTTGAAATTAATAAAACCAAAAACTAAAAAGTTTTAAAAAAATCTTCATATTGAAGATTTTTTATTTTCTTTATGATAAAATTATAATTGGTGGTAAAAAAATGAAATACGATATCGTTATAGTCGGAGCAGGTCCGGCTGGATTATTTAATGCTTATGAACTAATTGAGAATAATCCTAAACTTAAAATAGCAATAATCGATAGGGGATCAGAAGTTAAAACTAGAGTTTGTCCTATGAACAATTTTAACATACCTTGTCAAAATTGCCAACCTTGTAATATTATGTCAGGTTATGGTGGAGCAGGAACCTTTAGTGATGGTAAATTAAACTTTATTCCAAAACTTGGAAAAAGTGATATGTATAAATACATGTCTGAATCTGAAGCCGATAAAATAATTGATGATACCGAAAAAATCTTTACTAAATTTAAAATGGATGCTGAAGTTTATCCTTCAAATATGGATGAGGCTAATCGCCTAAAGAAAGAAATCGCTATTCGTGGTGCCAGATTATTAGTAATTAAACAAAAACATTTAGGCAGTGATCATTTACCTGGATATATTGATGGAATTTGTGACTATCTTAAAGAAAAAGGAGTTACTCTAATAGATAGATGTGATGTAACTGACATAATTACTAATAAAGAAGATGATCATGAAATTATTTATAAATCTAATAAAGATTTAGGAAAAATAAAAGCTAAATATGTTGTAGTAGCTCCAGGAAGAACAGGTGCTAAATGGGTTCAAGAATATTCTGATAAACATAATATTCCATATTATTCCCAAAGTATTGAAATAGGAGTTCGTGTTGAAGTAAGAAAAGAAATCTTAGAAGATATTACTGATGTTATCTATGACCCAACTATCTTTATTAAAACTAAAACTTATTCAGATGAAATAAGAACTTTCTGTACTAACCCCGGTGGATATGTAACTAAAGAAAACTATTATGGCTATATCTGTGTTAATGGTCATGCCTTAAAAGAAACTAAATCAAAAAATTCAAACTTTGCTTTTATTTCTAAAGTAAATCTAACTGAACCCGTAACAAATACTAGATTATATGGTGAAAGTATTGCTAGAATTGCAAATGTTCTTGGAGATGGAAAACCAATCATTCAATCACTTAAAGATTTAAGAAATGGTCGCCGTTCCGAATGGCATCGCATTAATAAAGGTTTCATTGAACCAACTCTAAAAGATTGTGTTGCTGGGGATCTTGCTTTAGTTATGCCCCATAGAATCATAACTAATATTTTAGAAGGATTAGAAAAACTTGATGAAATAATACCTGGTGTCAATAATGATGATACTTTACTATATGGACCTGAAATAAAATTCTTCTCAAATGAAATAGAAACTAATAATAAATTTAAAATAGAAAATGATAATATTTACTTTATTGGCGATGGAGCCGGTAAAGCAGGAAATATTGTAACAGCAGCAGCAACTGGCTTAATAGCAGCTAGAGATATTATAGAAAAAATAAAAGAAGGTAAAAATGGAAAATAAAAAAGATGGGTTACCAATATTACTATATTTAGGAATAGTTTTTATTGGAACTTTTATAATTTCTTTTCTAAATGCTTTATTAAATAATAGTAACATTGTAGATTTAGCTTCAATTGCTATGGAAGGACTAGTTTGTCTAATACTAATCATTAAATATCGTAAGATGCTAATAGATGGTTTTAAAAAACTAGATGCTAAAAGAATAATTAAAATAGTTATTATTGGCATCATAGTTGTATTGATAAATGAATTAATTAGTGAATTATTTGTTAAATTAAATATAGCTATGGAAAACCAAGACACTGTTGTCGAAATGTTTAATAGTATCAATAAAATAGTAATGTTTCTATTTATTGTTATCATTGGACCAATCGTGGAAGAATTTGTAACTAGATATTCTATTGGAACTCTTATAAAAAATGATAAAGTATTTATTATTGTATCTGGAATAATCTTTGGTATATTACACGGAGTAGGTATTGCAACTATTTTATATATCTTATTAGGAGGAGCCTTTGCTTACTTTTATGTAAAATCAGATAAAAACATTGTAGTTCCAATCATGTTACATGTTATTAATAATTTAGTTTCATTTATAATGATGTTATTTTTATAAAGTTAGCTTTGCTAACTTTTTTTGAAATAAAATCTGTGGTATTATAAAAATGCAAAAACCAATTAGAAAGAATGATGATTATTGGAAGATTTAACTTTAAAATATAACAATATATTAACTCCAGAAGAACTATTTACTTTCATGGAAGATAATATAAAATATGGAATTCATGGGACTAATAACGAAGATTATATACCACATGATGAAAAAACTAATGGCATATTTCAAAATGCTTGTTTAAATTATTATCGTTTAGCTGATCCAAAGTATCTTTTAAAACACAAACTAGGTCATTGTTGGGACCAAGTTGAATTAGAAAGAGATTGGTTTACTAAACATAAATATAATTTTAAAACTATCTTTATTTGGTTTTTATTTGATTATGAAAACTCATATTCAACTCATACCACTTTAATATATCAAGATAAACAAACAAATGATTATTGTCTATTTGAACATGCTGACTTTGAGAATAAAGGTATTCATCACTTTAAAACCTATCAAGATGCTATTAAATGGGAATATGATAAACATATTGAATATAATAAAAAACAAGGTAATCCAATAAATGAAGAAATATTAAAACATATTCATATTTACGAGTATGAACATCCTAAATATGGCTCTACATTTATGGATTTTATAGATAATATATTTAATGCCAAAGAAATTACTAACATTATAGAAGGAGAAGATTAAAATGGAATTATTAATAATGGCTGCCGGAATGGGATCTAGATTTGGAGGTTTAAAACAATTAGCCCCTATGGGTCCTAATGATGAATTCATTATCGATTATTCAGTATTTGACGCTATCAAAGCTGGATTTAATAAAATAGTATTCATCATTAAAGAAGAAAATTATGAATTATTTAAAGAAACTATTGGTAAAAGAGTTGAACCACATATAGAAGTTGAATATGTTTTTCAAAAATTAACTAATGTACCTGATTTTGTAAAAATACCTGAAGACAGAGTTAAACCATGGGGAACTGCTCAAGCAATCTACTGTGCTAAAGATGCTATTAAAGAACCTTTTGTCGTTATTAATGCAGATGATTTTTATGGAAGAGATGCCTTTATGGTAGCTAAAAATTTTATTGAAAACAAAGAGGATAAATCATATGGCTTAATCGGTTATGAGGCAAGTAAAACCTTAACTGAAAATGGTTCTGTTAAAAGAGGAGTTCTAGAACTAGATGAAAATGGTAATTTAAATAATATTGTTGAAAGTTCAATTGAACTTGAAAATGATCATATTAAATGTGAACCTTTAGATGGTAAAGATATTTTTAATATAGATTTAGATGCTTTAGTTTCTATGAATATGTTAATATTTGACCCAAGCATTTTCCCTTATCTAGAAGAAAAAATGGTTGATTTCTTTAAAGAAAATGAAAATAACTTAGAAAAATGTGAATATTTAATACCAGATGTTATCGATATGGCTAAAAATGAGGGTTATGCTAAAGTAAAAGTCTTACATACTACTGCTAAATGGTATGGCGTAACTTATAAAGAAGATAGTGATAAAGTTAGAAAAGCACTATTAAATTTAACAAATAATGGAGAATATCCAAATAATTTGTGGAATTAATAAAACTTGTGTTAAAATAAAATTAAGAAAGACTTATAGGAGGAAAATATGTATTTAAATAATAAGATTCTAGTTGGAAAAAATAAAGATAAGGAATTAAGTATATTACTTAATAAAGCTAATCGTCATGGACTTATTACCGGAGCATCTGGTACTGGTAAAACAATTACTTTAAAAGTAATGGCAGAAAGTTTTTCCGATGCTGGTGTACCAGTATTCTTAGCAGATGTTAAAGGGGATTTAGCAGGTACTGCTAAAAAGGGAGAAGCAACTGAAGCTTTAACTAAAAGAATTGAGGACTTAAAAATACCTGAATTTGATTATGCTGAATACCCAGTTCGTTTTTGGGATTTATATCAACAATACGGTCATGCTCTAAAAGTATCAATTTATGATGTCGGAGCATCAGTATTATCAATCATGCTAGGACTATCAGAAGTTCAAGAAGGAGTTTTAGCCATTTGTTATCGTATCGCTCATGATGAACAAATGATGATTTATGACATTGAAGATTTAAAACAATTATTAATCTATGTTGGTGAACATAAACAAGAATATACCCTAAAATATGGAAACATTACATCTCAAAGTATTGGTGTAATTCAAAGAAGTTTACTAGCTTTAGAAGATCAAGGAGCTGATAAATTCTTTGGACTTCCTTCACTAGATCTAAATGATTTTTTAAAAACTAATTCAGAAGGAAAAGGATATATTAATATCTTACATGCTGTTGAATTATTTAATTCTCCAGATTTATACGCTGCTTTCTTATTACATCTACTAAATAGATTATATAATGATATGCCAGAAGTAGGGGACTTAGATAAACCTAAAATGGTATTCTTCTTTGATGAAGCTCATTTATTATTTAGTAACATGCCAGCATATCGTTTAAAACAAATCGTTCAAATTGTTAAATTAATTAGATCAAAAGGAATCGGATTATACTTTATTTCTCAATCACCAACAGATATTCCAGATGAAGTAATCGCTCAATTAGGCAATCGTGTTCAACATAACTTAAGAGCATATACACCATCTGAATTAAAAGCTGTTAAAGCTGCCGCTGGTGCTTTTAGAGCAAATCCTAAATTTGATACTGAAGAAGCAATTAAAGAATTAGGAACTGGAGAAGCTCTAATCAGTTTCCAAAATGAAAAAGGTGAACCAGAAATAGTAGAAAAAGCTACTATCTTACCACCTCAAAGTAAAATGGGAACTTTAGATGATATGGAAAGAAATCGTATTATTAACAATTCAGAATTATGTGGTAAATATGAAGAAGAAATTGTTAAAGAAGATGCAGCCCATTTAATTCTAACTAAAATATATGCCGAAGAAGCTGAAAAGAAAGCTGCTGAAGAAGAAGCTAAAGCAGAAGCCAAAAGAAAAGAAGAAGAAGAAAAACAAGCTGAAAAAGAAAGAAAAGAAGCAGAAAGACTTCGTAAAGAAGAAGAAAGAAGAGCTAAAGAAGAAGCCAGAGCTGAAGAAAAAGCCCTAAGAGAAGCAGAAAGAGCTCGTAAAAATTCAATCCCTTATAAATTAGGTAAAAAAGCTGCTAATAAAGCAGTAGATAAAGCTTTAAATAAAGGATTAAATAAAATATTTAAAGGATTATTTAAATAAAATAAAGGTTAAACCTTTATTTTATTTTGCTATAAATGATATAATACATAAAGAAAGTAGGTTCATATGGATGAATTAATATTAGTAAGAGCAACTAACATTATTCCTTTTGATGGTATCGTTAGACCATTATCTAATAGTCCATATATCAAAAAGATTAATTGGTTTCCTATTACTCAAAAAATAGGTGATTGGTTAAAAGAAGAAGGCTTAATTGAAAAACCAGATCCATCTAGATATCTTGAAGAAGATTACTTTGAAATGGCCGTAAAGAAAATGAATAATCAATTATTAAATTATATACCATATCTATCAGATTATAATCCTTATATACTATTTTCGTTAAATGGATTAGTACCTGATGATAGTGAAGTAGGCTTTGCCAATAATACTTTTAATAACAAATTATGTGCTATTATTGAACCAGCTAAACACCATATCGATCAAATAAAATCTATTGAGCCAACTGATACAGCTTTATTAGGAGATATAAAACTATCTAATGAAGCAATAATTCTAATTAATGAAGGATTATATAAGTCTTTAACTGAAGAAGAAAAACAACGCCTTCATTCAAATGGTTGTACTATCTATGTCTTTAATGGGTTATTAAAAGACGCCATTAAACATGTTTTTGATGACAAAGGATATCAATTTGAAACCTTATCATTATCTAGATTAAATGGAGGATATATTCCCTCAAATACTAGTAACAAATTAAAAATAACCATAGATAAAGTATCAAAAGAATATAACATTCCTAGAGTATTATTCTTTAATATTGTTAGTAGAAAACATGATT
>CACXGV010000009.1 GCA_902767375.1 uncultured Erysipelotrichaceae bacterium | reverse complement strand
TTATTAACATATCTCTTATAATCATCAAAATGATATTTATTTAATGCTCTTAAGGTATATAAATCTTTAGGATTATTATAATCAATCCAAAATAAATCTACCCCCATAGCATTAAGAGGTGTAATAAACTCATCAAAATAAGCTCTAACCATTTCTTTATTAAACACATTAAAAGGTATTATACCCTTAGTTTTCTTAGGATCAGCTTCTTTATAACCAGATTCTTCTTTAAACCTATTATAAGCTATCTCATCTGGATGAATTCCTTCTAAAGGATTAATATTAAGTCCAATTCTAATATTCTTGCTATGTAAAAAATCTATTAAGTTCTTTGGGTTTTCTATTAAATTATAATTAAAAGTAAATCCATTAGGAAATCCTTCATGTTTCATATGCCATCCATTACCCATTAAAAATACTGATAATGGTACTTGATGCATTCTAAATTCTTCAACTAATTTTTCAATTGATTCAGTCGTATAATCCAAATTCTTATTCCACCATACTCCTAAAGCAAATCTTGGAATAAGTGCTGGTTTTCCAGTCAATTTATAATAATCTCTTAAACAAAAACCAAAATCCTTACGGTACATAAATACATAAATATCTACTCTTTTATCACTTCTTTTACCATAAGTACCATCTTTATTTAAGATTAAACTTTTAGAATCATCTATTGATACAAATCCATCAGTCGAATATAGCCCATTTTGATAGACCACATTCCCATCTGCATCATCTAATGAATATGCTGTACCTTTAAAGTTTCTGGCTTCTGCACAGCCATATGTCCAAAATTTATCTGTATTATTAAGTGATATTTTTAAATTTTGATCAGGGCTTACTTTGGAACCTTCAAATGGCATTTCTTTTGTATATTCTAATTTAAAATATTTAGTAGATATAACTAATATATTATTATCTTCTTGTTTTAAATATCTAGGCACAGGAAAACGTCTAAACAAAACTTGTTCAGTTGGTCTGTCTTCAAATTGTCCATTAGCAGAATATTCTAAACGAACTAAAACATCACTTAATACTGTGATACGATATCTCTTACCTTGAAATATTGCATCATAAAGTGATGTGCCTTGTTCATAATTATCTATATGAAAATGCTCATTCAAACCAGCCATACATATACCCTTCCTATTATAGTATTATCATAACACAATTTTTTTATTTAAACAATAATATAATAATTGACAAATAATCTAATTTTAAATATTATATTTCACCTAGAAAGGAACATTTAAATGAATAAAACTACTGAATTATTAAATACATTTATTCCTAGAATTATTGATTATTTTAAAAGAATAAGAATAAAAATATATGATATAAAATATGAAAGAAATAGTAATGGTCAATCTTATCTAGCTATTAGAGTTAAAAAGGATCCTACTCCTAATAGTTATATATACTATACTTGTGAAGCAATTGAATATGATAAAACTATCTGTAATGTAGGTTTTCATGCTGATAAAAGCATAAATAAAGAAGCCCAAGTACTTATTAATAGTGATCTTACTCCTGAAATAATTACTTTCTTTGAAACCCTAGAAAACCAAATAGACTATCAAAGTTCTATTTCTTTTAAATCAGATGATTTAATTTCTCCTAAAAAAGGATTATTTTCTTTTTTTAAAAAATAATTGACATTTAGCATATTATTAATATATAATACAAATGCGTATTTAGGCAGGATTCTAAATATTTATAATGTGTTTATTTGAAATAACTTTAGTACCTTACTGCCTAAGAGAAAAAGATAATAAACACCCTATAAAGAAGTTAGAATATCTCTAATCGCAAGAAAGGAGAACATTATGGCAAGATATACTGGTCCAGTTTATAAAAAGGCTCGTAGATATGAATTTTCTATTTTAGAAAATGGAAAAGAATTAGCTAAAAGACCTTATGCACCTGGAATTCATGGTACATCTAGAAGAAAAAAATCAAGTGAATATGGAATCCAATTAAATGAAAAAAATAAAGTTAGATTCATGTATGGTTTAACTGAAAAACAATTCCATCGTACATTTGAAAAAGCTTCTAAGATGAAAGGTATCGCTGGTGAAAACTTCCTAAAATTATTAGAAAGTAGATTAGATAACATTGTATATCGTATGGGACTTGCTTCTACTAGACGTGGAGCTAGACAATTAGTTAACCATGGACATATTTTAGTAAATGGTAAATGTGTTGATATCCCTTCTTATACTGTTAAACCAGGAAGTACTATTTCAGTAAAAGAAAAATCTTTAAATCATCCAGCTATGAAACTATCTTTAGAAAATACTCTAAATCGTGTAGCTTTCGTAGAATTTGATCCAAAGAAAATGACAGGTACTTACTTAAGATTACCTGAAAGAAGTGAATTAAACGCTGATATTAACGAATCATTAATCGTTGAATTCTACAATAGATAAAATGCCTTATGGCATTTTATTTTTTGCCTAAAAACCTTGTATTTTATATCTATTTTATATATAATAGACACTTGTATTTAGGAGGTTTATATGGAATCAGAAACTTATGTAGTAATTCACCCTACTCTTATGAAAAAACTCTTAGAATTTCATAAAGATGAAGATAATGATGTCAAAGAATTATTTAAAGAAATATTTGAAGTAACCATCGCTATTAAAACAATATATGATGAACTATATAAACTACTTACCAATATAGATACTCCAGACTTTGAAACCAAATTACGTAATCTACTCTATAATCTATCTATCTTAAAAATAGAAGAAGGAGACTTATATGATTATGTAGAAAAACTTCCTTTAGACCTAATTAAAGAAATAGATCGTATATCTAAATTATTAGACACTCCTTTAGATGAAATGAATCGTTTAGCTTATCGTCGAATCTTAAATAATTTAGAAAGTATTCTTATGCTTTCTGATGAAACATTCCTAGCTTTAGGAGAAAATTATTTTAATAATAATAGACAATACCAATTCTTATTAGATAATGGTGTTGATAAAGATGACGCTATTAGTTTCTTTACTAGATTCAAATATAACTTTGAAAAATCAATTTCCTATCGTTATACAACAATTATAAATGAACAAATTAAAGATGAAAAAAATCCTCGCCATAAAGATAAACTTATTAAAATCAAATTAGATACAACTTTTGTTAGAGGTAATGAAATAGAAGATGATTTAATTTCTTCAAGTTTTACTACGGTAAAAAATGATTTAGCTAAAGAGATGGAACCAAATTATGGTATTGATCCTCTATTAAAAAAAGATTATCAAAACATAACTGCTCTTCTTGCTCTTCACCATAATATTGAAAAATTACGTAACTTAAAATTACCTAATCCTTATTTTGATGAATTACTTATAGAATTTAAAACATTCTTGTTATATATATCCGATGAAAATATTCAAATATTTGCTAAAAACTTATCTAAAACAGTATTTAAAACTCCTACTATAAAAGGAATATTATTTGAATGTATCAAAAATTTAAAAGAAGATAAAAAAATTCACTATCAAGATAGTGAACAAAAACATCTTTAGGAGGGTATCATGCCAATAGAATTATTAACTGCTTTAGATCATATATCTGAAGTAACTTTAAAAATATCTAGTCTCTATGAAGAATTAACTTACCTTAAAATTAATGAAGTATATATGCCTGATTATGAAGAAAAACTATCTTCCCTTATAGAAAGATTAAAAACATTAAAACAAGAAGAAGATGAATACTATAAGATATTTGATGAAATATCATATGCATTTATCGCTCTTAACTATTTTCAAAAATATAAAATTGATACTTCTAAAATTGAAGGGTTATGCGCAATGCGTATTGTAAAAAGAATTACCAGAATTAATGCTGAATTCTTCATTGAAAACCCCGAAGCCATTCCAGAAGGAACAGTTAATCCCGAACATATAAGTTATCTAGAAGGCAATGGTTTTACTGAACAAGATAGTATTATTATTCTTTTAAGAATTGCTATAGCTGTTGAAAAATCACTAGCTACTGCGCTTAATAATATTTATCATAATTCAATTAAAGATATTAAGCATGATAATGTTAAAGCTTTATATATTAGAAGAAATCTAGAACAACCTTTAGTAATAGGAGAAGAATTTGAAAGTGAATTAATATCTTCAAACTATACCCTTCTTAAAAATCACTTAAAAGAAGATCTAGCTGACTTAGATGCATCTAGTGAAACTAAACAATATATTATAAATGCTTTAATAGATGATAATCTAAGAAGTTTAATTGCAACTTTCTTAACTTCTGAAGAACCAGAAATAGTAGATGAAGCTTACCTTTCCTTCAAAGCTCATATCTTACATTTAAGTACTCCAGAACTTAATACTTATAAACAAATAATCAGTTTCTTATCTCTAATCTACCCTAAAGATGCTGCGCCTCTTTTAAGAGAAATAGATTATGTAATAGATTTAAGAAAGAAAGCCAAAGAAAAGTAAGGTGATAACATGGATGAAGATTTTGAATATGATTTAGATGTTCTAGAGCATCTAGATAACCTAGCTAAACTATCAATTAATATCTTAAACATCTATAAAAGATTACTTGTACTAGAATCTCAAAAAAAAGATTCGCCTTATTATAATGAAATAAAAGAATTATTAATTCAAAGTTTAACTAGTTTAAAACAAACTGAATCAGAAGAATATAATTTCTTCTCAGATAATTATTCTAATGCTGTATATGCTCTAGACTACTTAGAAGAAAATTATGAAGCATGTAGTGATCTAATGGATCATGATGCTATGTTATGCTATACCAGAGTACATGAAAAACTATCTCAAATTGAAATCATTCAAGGTATCAATGATGAATATGAGGAAAACAAACGTGACGTAACTGAAACTAAAAAATATAAATTATTAAGAAAACTAGGTTATGATGAAGAAGATGCTGTCTTCCTATACTTAGACTATTCTTCTATTTTAGATGATTCTATTTCACTTAGATATGCATCTTTTTTAGAAGATGAAATAGCATCAAAACCTAATAAAGAAGATTACATTAAAATGCGTTTAGAAGAATCTTTTGCTTCACCTAATGATTTAGAAGATACTCTTATAACCTTAAAATTTGGACCTATTCCAAGAAATTTAGATGAAGAACTAACGCCTCCTTATAACTTTACTCTAGAAGCCAAAAGAGCATTTATTAAATCAGAAATAGATGACTGTCTACTAGATATAGTAAATAAAATAAATAATACTAAAGATAAATATGAACTAGCATCATGCATTATACTATTTAAAACATATTTATTATACTTAACTGATGAAGATATTAAACGTGTTATTGGTTTAGTATCTGCTTGGATTCAAGATGAAAACCTTAGTGAAGAATTAACTAAACTAACTTATTCTTATAAAGAATTACAAGCATCTCAAAATAAAGATAATAATAAGCAAATAGATAGGATGGGTAAATAATGGAAGAAAATTATGAATTTTTACAAGCAATGGAAAATATCTCTAGATTATCATTTGAAATACAAGTAATCTATAGTAAACTTACTCTTTTAGAAGTAAGTAAAGATATTACTGAAGACTATGATAAACAAAAGAAAGATTTATTAGATCAATTAGCAACCTTAATTGACGAAGAAACAGAATATTATGAATTCTTTAAAGAAGATTTTTACTTAACTGAAGAAGCTTTAGAATTCTTACGTAAAGGATTTAAAGAAAACGTACCTGAAAAATATCGTCTAGTTCAAAATAGAATTATCAAGAAATTAGAATCTATACTTCTAAAAGGAGCTATTGAAAATGAAGACGAAGAATACTTAGAAATGTTTTTAGAAGAAGAATTCTTTGCAACTTTATTCTTAGATAAAGGTTATGATATGGATACCTTAATCCCTTTAATAGATAAATTACACTTACCTATTAAAGAATCATTAAATAGACATTTTGTATCTACTTTAAATGAAGATATTAAAAATCCATCTAACTTTGATATAAGAAGAATATTAATAAATACTAAATTAGATTTTATTTATGAAGAATCATCTCAAATTGAACAAGAATGTTTATCACAAGGATTTGATAGTTTAAAAATAAATCTATCAACTGAAACTAAACTACCAGATGTAGATTCAAGATTAAAGAAAGATTTCTTTAATAAACATCTAAAAGATAAATTACTAGATATGTTAATTGTAGCAGGTTCTTGTACTGAATTTGAAATGGCTCTTCCAGAAATCATTTGGTTCAAAACTTACTTATTATATTTAGATGATACTGAAATAAAAGATATTGAAGAAAGATTAACTGATTATACCTTCCAAGATCAAGATATAAAAGAATTTCTTCTTAAAGCCATCAAAGATATTAACTTATCCAAATCAGTTCACAATAATTCATCAAAAAAGACGCTTAACTAGCGTCTTTTATTTTGCTGTAAAATATCCTGGATTAGATGGACCACCATCTATATGAGCATATTCCTTATTTGTATGACTTGAATCATATGTAGTTCCAGCTCCACCTACTAATGATGTACAGCCATAAAACATTTGTGTTGAATCATTAGTAGAAGTATCATCTGCTAAAGAAGACGTTACAAAATCATTGGAAACATATATTGTTGTTAAATTACGGCAATAATAAAACATATAACTCATATTAGTTACTTTTGAAGTATCAAAACTGCTTAAGTCTAAACTGGTGACTTGACTATTGCGAAACATACTATGCATATATCAGTTACTTTTGAGGTATCAAACCTGCTTAAATCTAAACTGGTGGCTTGGCTTTCATAAAACATATTTGACATATTTGTTACCTTAGAAGTATCAAATGAGGTTAAATCTAGACTTGTAGCTTGGCTTGATTCAAACATACTGCTCATATTTATAACATTGGAGGTATCAAATGAGGTTAAATCTAGACTTGTAGCTTGGCTATTATAAAACATGTTAACCATACTCGCTACATTTGAAGTATCAAAACTACTTAAATCTAGACTTGTAGCATGTGATGTATGAAATATGGATTGCATATTTTCAACATTGGAGGTATCAAAACTACTTAAATCTAGACTTGTAGCTTGGCTTCTATTAAACATATTAGTCATATTAGTTACTTTTGAAGTATCAAAACTACCTAAGTCTAAACTGGTGGCTTGACTTTGATAAAACATATTTGACATGCTAGTAACATTTGAGGTATCAAATGATGTTAAATCCAAATTTGTGACTTTTGAAGAAGCAAACATACTGCTCATATTTATAACATTGGACGTATCAAAACTGCTTAAATCTAGATTTGTAGCTTGGCTATTATAAAACATATAACTCATGCTAGTAACATTTGAGGTATCAAAACTACTTAAATCTAGACTTGTAGCTTGGCTTGATTCAAACATGTAATTCATTTTAACAACAGGTTTTTCATTTATATAGGCGCATAACTCGGTTGTTACGGGATCAGTTGATGTCTTATCAGTTAAGACTACTCCCCATCCATTTTGTGATGTGTCATTAGACCAACGATTTGAATAATTTCCATACATATTATATTTATATGTATATTGTCCATTTACATATTCTGTGCCATTTGTTGGCGCTTGACCTTCTACATAATCATCTGTATAACAATGTTTACCATTATGATTTTGGGTTGCTGTTGCTATATTAGATCCATATTCTCTTACATCTATCTTTGCATTAAATACTGCTTCTTGATTCATATTTTGATCTTTGCCATTATCTTTAAAATATATCTTTAAGGTATATACATGTGTTTCTCCATCTGATTGTAAAAATATTCCGGTACCAAATTTATAGAATCCACTTGTCTTAGTAATTGATTTACCAGTTATATCTGCTATCTTTGTTCCATTAGTTCCTACTCCTGTTAAATCAAAGGTAAGTTGTCCACCTTTAAAAGTATTATTTACTATATTAAGACCTAATTCATATTTCATTTCCTGATTAGTTGTATTATAACCAGTTAATGTTATTTGTTTAGTTATCCATGCTTCTTCCCTTGGATAGATATTACTAACACTTACAGTTGCATCATCTTCTGAATATTGTATACCCATTCTACCTGCCGTTAAACTTATAGTTGATGCACTTTCTAGCCCAGTTATTCTTGCACTAAAGTAGGCATAGGTTACTCCTATTAAAACTAGGGCTAAGGCAATAACTGATACAATCATTGTATTTTTAGCTTTTTTATCCATGAAAAAATCACTATCTTTCTATAGTGATTATCTCATATTTTTATTTATTTTTAAAGTTTAAATGATATTATGCTTTTTCAATTGAAATATATGCTTTATTTCCATTGATATCTAATTCATTATCATTCTTTTCTTGTTTATAACTTACTGCTAAAGTTTCATCTTTAATATAAGATGCAAACTCTTCTAATGCTTCAAGTATTTCACCATCTGCATCATAAACAAGATTAATTCTATCAGCAATATCAAATCCCATTGTTTTTCTTAAGTTTTGAACTTTAGAAACTATTTCTCTAGCATGACCTTCTAAGATTAAATCTTTAGTAAGTTCAGTATTTAAAATAACGAATGTATTATTTTCCATACCTACATTGAATCCTTCTTTAGATTCAATTCTAACATCTACCATAGATGGTGTTACTTCAAGTTCTTCACCTTCTAAATCCATCTTAATAGATTCATCATTTAATAATTTCTTAACATCATCATCGCTTAAGTGTAATAAAGCTTCTTGGAAGGCTTTTATCTTAGAACCTAAAGTCTTACCTACTTCTTTAAAGTTTGGTTTAACTGTAAAGTTCATATATTCAGATAAATCTTTAGCATAAACTACTTCTTTAACATTTAATTCTTCATTAATTAATGAACTTAAATCTCCAATTAAAGATTCTAATTTACCATCAATTAATGCTTCTGATAATGGTTGTCTAACTTTAATATTAGCTTCTTCTCTTACATATCTACCAATTGAAATTAAATCGCGAACTTTATCCATTCTCTCTTCAATCTTTTCATCAATTAGTTTTTCATCATACTTAGGGAATTTAGCTAAATGAACAGATTTTTCACCAGTTAAATTACGATACATTTCTTCAGTAACATAAGGTACTAGTGGAGCACATAATTCACATAATCCAACTAATACTTCATATGTAGTCATGTATACACTTCTCTTACTATCATCTAAAGCTGAAGCCCAGAATCTATTTCTATTTCTTCTAATATACCAGTTAGATAAATCTTCTGATACAAATGAAGTTATTAATTTAACTACTCCATTTAAATCAAATTCATCATAATACTTAGTTACTTCTTTAACTAATTTATTATATTTAGAAATCATCCATTTATCGATAAGTTCTCTTTTTTCATAAGGAACATTACATTCATTAATATCTATCTTATCGATATTAGCATAAGTTTGGAAGAATGTATATGTATTCTTAAATGGATTGAAGAATTTACTATGTACTTCTTTTAAATCATCTTCATTAAATTTAAGTGGAGTCCATACTGGTGATACATAAGGAATATACCATCTTATAATATCTGCCCCTACTTTATGCATTAAAGTAAATGGTTCGATAGAATTTCCTTTACTCTTATGCATCTTTTGACCATTCTTATCAAGTAATAATTCATTTACTAAAACATTTTTATAAGGACTTTTTCCAGTTACAAATACTCCTACTACTATTAATGAATAGAACCAACCTCTAGTTTGATCAATTCCTTCACAAATAAAGTCTGCAGGATATTGGCTTTCCCAAAGCTTAGTATCTCCAAATGGATAATGATATTGAGCAAATGGCATTGCACCTGAATCAAACCAACAATCTATAACTTCTGGTGTTCTAGACATTTTCTTACCACATTTTGGACATGTTAAGTGAATATCATCTACAAATGGTCTGTGTAAATCAATAGTTTCAGGATCAACTTTCTCTACTGCTTTTTCAGCAAGTTCAGCACGAGAACCAATCATTTCTGAATGACCACATTCACAAGTCCATAATGGAAGTGGTGTTCCCCAATATCTATTTCTACTAATTGCCCAGTCATTCATATTTTCTAGCCAATTACCGAATCTTTTTTCTCCAACATATGCAGGATACCAATTAACTTTATTATTTTCTTCAATTATCTTATCTTTAATCTTTGTAACTTCTAAATAATAAGAAGGTCTTGAGTAATAAACTAGTGGTGAATGACATCTCCAACAATGTGGATATTCATGATCTATTTTTTGTTTCTTAAATAATTTATCATTTTCTTTAAGCCAATCAATTACTTTTAAATCAGCATCAAAAATTAATTCACCCTTCCATGGTCCTTCTGTATAACATCCATCTTCACCTACTGGATTTAAATATGCTAAATTATATTTCTTACCTACTTTAGCATCATCTTCACCATATGCAGGTGCGATATGTACGATACCAGTACCATCTTCAGTTGTAACATAATCATCACACATAACAATAAATGCTTTTTGATCTTTAGGTACTTCTAAGAATGGTAATAATTGTTCATATTCTGTATATTCTAAAGTTTTACCTTTATATCTATCTAATACTTTAACATCATCACCTAAAACAGCTGACACTAACTTTTCCGCTAAAATAAATTTATAACCCTTAGATTCAACTGTAACATAGTCTTCTTCTGGATTAACACATAAACCAACATTAGCAATTAATGTCCAAGGAGTTGTTGTCCAAACTAAGAAATACTCATCAGCACCTTTTTTCTTAAATGGAACTGTAACTGTATTAGCAGCTATAATTTCATAACCTTGAGCAACTTCATGTGAAGCAAGTCCAGTTCCACATCTAGGACACCAAGGTACTATTTTAACTCCCTTATAAAATAATCCTTCATCAAAGAATTTCTTTAATATCCACCATTCAGTTTCAATATAATCATTATCATATGTAATATAAGGATTATCTAAATCAATAAATTGTCCCATTTCATCGGTTAATCTATTAAATGCATCTACATTTTTCCAAACAGATTCTCTACATTTTTGATTGAATTCCTTAATACCATATTTTTCGATATCACCCTTACCAGTAAAGCCTAATTCTTTTTCAACTTGTACTTCTACTGGAAGGCCATGAGTATCCCAACCTACTTTACGAACAACATTATATCCTTGCATAGCTTTATACTTAGTAAATGAATCTTTTAAAAATTTAGCTACCATATGATGAAGTCCTGGATTACCATTAGCTGTAGCTGGTCCATCATAGAAAACAAAATTTTCTTTACCTCTAGTAGATTCTTTTAAAATATTCATATTTTTCCAAGATGCAAGTATATCTTGCTCTACTTCAAAGACATCTCTTTTGTCCAATTCTTTAAACTCTTTCATATTTCCCTCCTAAAATAAAAAAGTTCATAACTCTAGGAACGCCAAAGCGCGGTACCACCCTAGTTTATGAACTTATTCATACTCTCATATCTTTAACGCTGATTTGCGGGTTAAGCTTATCCCCCAACCACATCAGAAGTGATTTATATATTACCTTTATATACTTACTTTCACCACTAGGTAAGATTCTCTAAATACTTAGGTAGTATATCGTCTTCCTCATTTGCTTTATGTCTTAAATTATATGATTAAAGCTTTTAAAAGTCAAGGCTCTTTTACTTCTATCTTCTGTTTTTTATTATCTTCTTTTTTTAATGTTCCCTGAATCTTTTGATCCTTTAATGCTTGAATATATAAAGTATCAATAACTTTTTCTTCTAAAGTTTTATCATTTTCCATAATTTTTACCCTTCTCTACCTCTTGTTGTCTTTGATAAACAATTTCATTTAATCTAGTTTGTAATTCCTTAGGAGTAGATGCATCTTTACATTTTATGATATCATCTTCAGTTATAATACCTTCCTTTAGCATACTTCTAATCTTGATTAAAGATTGATACTCAGATACTCTAAGAGCAAAATCAACATATTTTTTGGCTAATGAACTAAGTCTATTAACATCTACAAATGATCTTGATTCATCTCTAAATCTTGTTCTATCTAAAGCATCAGCATCTCTTAATGTTCTACAAATTATACATATAGTCCCTATATCATCTATATCTTTATTACCAATTCTTCTAGAAATTTGTAAAAACTTTTCCTTTATATATTCATTTAATTTATCGCCCATATGAGCATCATGAGCACATATAGCCGTATAAATAATAGCTTTATCTCTCAAAGATAAAGAAGTATCTTTTTCTTTAATTCTTAAATACTTTTCTGCTGATGCTAAAGCATGGTCACTTTTGCCATCATCAACTCTACCAGAATCATGATACTTTGCTGCTTCAATACATAATCTAGCTATCTCTGGTTTATCTTTAAAAGTCTTTTTAACCATTAAACTAGTAAATAAAACTACATCTTCAATATGACTCATACCATGAATTCTAGAATTAAAATCCATATATGCTCCCATCATATCTTTGTCAGCCAAATCTATTTTTATATTTTCTTTATCAGCTAAAACATCTTTAACTATTTGACTAATATCTAAACTTGAATTTATATCTTTTTTTCTACTTCTAAGACTAAATACTCCCTCATCCATCATTTCAATCGCATCAATTAATGATATTTCTTTATCACTCGCTAGAAGTGTTATAAAGTCTTTCATTGAATAAGCAGCATTCATTTGTAAATTCTTTTTCTTTTTACTAATCTTACTTAATATTTCTTCAGGAGCAAAACCAAGTTCCAGTTTATTTATCATCGCACCCTTACGGCCTACTTTTTCTTGAAGTTCTAAATTAATCCACTTAGCAATTTCATCAAGTGATTCCATTGCCTTTTGTGTGCTAACTAAAGCAAGATCATCTATCTCGTTAAATATTTCTCTAAATAATTCTTCAGTGTCTTTTAAATCAAATCCCTCGACTAACCAATGACTTCTTGTTCCAGCCCTATTATTCTCAAATCTAAGAAGAATTTTATAAAGCAATTTACTATCGTGACTCACTTTATATTCTTCTATCATTTTTCTAATTTCTTTCTTTTCATATGCTTTAACCTTAGAACGATCCAAAATAACTAGTGGAATTCCAAAATCATTAGCAGCTTGTACCGCATTACAATATCTAAGATAATCATTTTTCTCACTCGATAAAGGCATTTTCATTTTCCATCTTTTAATAATACTAGGACTATAGTGTTCTAATATTAATAAAGAATAATCTGGACTCATTTTACCATTGTTCTTCATTCTATCTATTACAATTTCATTATGAGTATGCCTTGTATAATCTATCATATCTGATGGAAACATAAACTTAACTTT
>CACXGV010000008.1 GCA_902767375.1 uncultured Erysipelotrichaceae bacterium | reverse complement strand
AGATAGAACAATTCATCTAATCTAATATTGCCAATTGTTGTATTATGGTTTGCAATTACTTTAGATGTATCTATATACATATTAGGATTACTTGTTACTTCTCCATTATTTAAATTTATTATTCTTATATTTTCATCTAAGTAATTATTAATCTTCTCCGTTTTAACATAGCCATTAACATTGGTAGTTAGTTTTCCACTGTCATTTATACCATGAATGTTAACTTTGATAGTTCCCTCTTCTTTTAAGAAATCAGTATAAATATTTAAATTATATTTATGATTATTAATAAAAGAATGATTTAAGGTACATGATGATTTATCATTTACAGTAATAGTAATATTAGTATCTTTTTCATCTATTATATTAAAGTAATTGATAGTTAAAGAAGAATTATCTGTAACATTTATTTTTAAATCCATAATATTACATTTAAATAAATTTATGACACAAGTACCAGAAGCACTTATTTCTTTTATATATTCATTTTCCAGAAATAATTCTTCATCATTTAATGTAATATTATCTAATAATATTTTATTCTTCATTTTGATTATCACTTACTTTATTTATCCCAGAATATGTTTTATATCCTTCTTTTTCTATTTTATCTGCTAAAGTAAGATCTCCATTTTCCACAATAGATCCATCAGATAAAATATGAATATACTCACATTTTAACATTTTTAATATTTCAGGATGATGAGAAATAATTAAAATACTACAATTATGTTCTTTTTTATATTCGTTAATGCTTTCACAAACAATTTTTAAACTATCAACATCCAATCCACTATCTACTTCATCTAAGATAATAAATTTTGGTTCTAACATCCATAAATGTAATAGTTCGTTTTTCTTTCTTTCGCCACCGCTCATTCCTTCATTTATTCCACGATGAATAAAACTCTTGGGAATATCTAATTTTTTACAAATTGCTTCCATCTTCTTATTAAATTCAAAGATAGATACCATTGAACCTTGCCTCTGAGATAAAGATAATCTTAGCATTTCAGCATTAGTTACACCAGGTATCTCAATTGGAGTTTGATTAAGTAAAAAGATTCCAGCTCTTGCACGATCAGTTACGGATAAATCTAGTAAGTTTTTTGAATCAAAAGTAATAGATCCTGTAGTAACTAGGTAGTTAGGATCACCCATAATTACTTTACAAATAGTTGATTTACCAATACCATTTGGTCCCATGATAGCATGAACTTCATTTAATTTAATATCTAAATTAAAATCTTTTAATATATTTTTATTATCAACATCTACTGATAAATTTTTAATTGTTAACATAATTAACCACCAAGGTTATTTTACTATATTTTAGAAAAAAAGAAAAGAAGTACTAGACTTCTTATAATCTTCTTCCACCCTTACTTTTAGTTCTTCTAATACTTACTGTTATTCTTTCATATTGATTATCGATTGGAACAGTACTTATAATTCTTATAGAAAAACCCATTTCTGGAGGATATGCTTCTTTAATTGCGTTGATTTTATAGTCATGATTGGTCTTTAGACTTGTAAATGTTTCAACTCTTTCAGTATATTCTCTTTCATCGGTTAATGTATCAGTATATGTGCAATATAATCTTACTTGACCATTGCCAATGTCTTCTGTATTAAAACTAAATTCGCGGCCTTCTTTAGCCATAGAATCTTTAATAGCATTTATTTTTCTATCTAAATCATTCTTTGATGTGATAAATGTTTCATTATACGTTTTCATTATTTTGTTCACCTGAACCTTCCATCTTTATTAATACTTCACGAGGTTTTGATCCATTTGGTGGACCAATAATACCTCTTTCTTCTAGTAAGTCAACTATTCTAGCAGCTCGATTATATCCTAATCTAAATCTTCTTTGTAATAGCGAAGCACTTACTTTACCAGTTGAGATAGCAAAATCAACTATTTCATTGTATAGTGGATCATCGTATTCTTCTTTACCAGAATCAGCTCCAGCCATATGATTATCTGGTGCTTCTGTTAATGAATTATCATATTTAGCAACTTGTTCTTTAGAAACATATTGTATTAATCTATCAATTTCTTCATCGGAGATAAAGTTTCCTTGAATTCTGACAGGTGTATTAGCACCCATTGGCAAGTATAACATATCACCTCGACCAAGAAGTTTTTCAGCACCTTTCATATCAAGAATAGTTCTTGAATCAATTTGAGATGCAACTGCAAAACTAATTCTTGATGGAATATTTGCTTTTACAACACCAGTAATTACATCAGTAGATGGTCTTTGAGTTGCTACGATTAAATGAATACCGGCTGCTCTAGCCATTTGTGTAATTCTCATGATTGAATCTTCTACTTCTTTGGCAGCTACAAGCATTAAATCAGCAAGTTCATCAATGATAACCACAATATATGGCATTTTAGGATTATTAGATCCATTTTTATCATTTTGTTTTTCAATCATTTCATTGTAAGAGCCAATATTTTTAACGTTGTTTTCGGCAAAGACATCATATCTTCTTTCCATTTCAGCAACTATCTTTTGAAGCGCTACATTGGCCTTTTTAGGATCACTTACTACTGGACATAATAAATGTGGAATTCCATTATAGTTAGAAAGTTCTACTTTTTTAGGGTCTACTAACATAAGTTTAACTTCATCTGGCTTTTTAAACATTAAAATTGAGCAAATAAATGAGTTAATACATACTGATTTACCTGAACCAGTAGATCCAGCTACAAGTAAATGTGGCATTTTGGAAATATCAGCACAGCAGTTTTTACCCATAATATCTTTTCCTAAAGCAACCATGATTTTTGAATTAATCATGTCTTTAGGAGGATTTTGTAGTACTTCTCTGATTGGTACTGCAGCAATATTTTTATTAGGAATTTCAATACCTACTGTATTCTTACCAGGGATTGGTGCTTGAATACGAATGTCTTTTGCTGCTAGGGCTAGAGCTATTTCTTTATCAATTGATGTTATTCTACTTACTTTCGTACCAGCTTTAATTTCTACCTCAAATTGAGTAACAGCTGGTCCTTCATGTATTTCAACTACTTTACCAATAATTTGGAAATCGGCAAGAACTCTTTCTAAGGCTACACGAGTGCTATTTAAGAATTCCATACCATTACCTTTGCCAGTCTTTTTAATTGGGTTTAAGATATCTATTGTTGGTAAATGATATTCTCCATTGGTTGAATTTTCAGGAATAATTGGTTCTTTTGGTTCTTCTTTAGTTTCACCAGTGTGATATTGTTTTAAATCTTCACTAGAAGTTATTATTATTTCTTTTTCTTTTAATTCTTTTTGGATTGGTTTAATAACCTCTTCATCGTCATCAGTATCATCGTGTTCTGATACTTTAAAGACATTACTATCTTTGATACCATTACCAATACCTTTGACTCCTCCTGCTACTTTTACAAATATGTCAGCAAGAGATACATTTAAGGCCATGACAGCTCCAAAGAATCCTAATACTCCTAGAATTATATAAGTACCGGTTAAATCTACTAAGTTAGCAAATCCCCAAGCAAAGAAAGCTCCAATGATACCTCCGCCAGTTTGACTTAAATTGGTATAAGCTATGTCATTTATAGTATTCATAAATTTATCAATGGTATTTTGGAATACTTCAGTACTTTTAATAACTGTGCCATCTCCACTTATATAATCAATATGACTAAATGCTAATAACGCAATTAATAATAAATAAATACCAATTAATCTGCTATTAAAGAATTTTGGTAGGTCTTTTTTTACAATCATGTATAACCCTAGAATGATTAGTAAACTAACTGCAATTGCCCACCAGGTTCCCATTAGAAAAATAGCAAAAGATTTAATAATATGACCAACTGGTCCAAAGTTTCCAATGCCAATAATTCCTATTAAAATAAATATTAATCCAGTAAGTTCAGATGAAAATTTAACCTTACTAGTTGTAGTTTTTCTTTTTTTTCGTTTTGCCATTACACTACCTCACTATCATAATTATATAATATATTGAGAATTAATGCAAAAAATAAGTGATAATTATTGTAAATTATCACTTATTTTATTCAGTTCTTAATGCTTCAACTGGATCTTTTTTAGAAGCAGACTTTGCTGGAATTAAACCACCTATTAAAGTTAATATAATCGCTAAGATTACTAGTCTTACAGCGCTTATAGGATATAACATGGCTTTAAGTGCAATATTACCAGTAAAATGACGTAGAATGCTGTTGATTATTGGAATAAAAGTATATGAGATGCCAATACCAAATAATCCAGATAATAAGCCAATTATAAATGTTTCAGCATTAAAGATAGATGAAATATTACCTTTAGATGCTCCTATTGCTCTTAAGATTCCAATTTCTTTAGTTCGTTCATAGACTGAAATATAGGTAATTACTCCTATCATGATACTTGATACAACCAAAGAAATAGATACAAAGGCAATTAAAACATAACTTACAGCGTTAACAATAGTTTTAACTGATGACATTAATATTCCGGTAGTGTCAGAATATTGAATTTCTTTGTCATCACCGACTAGTTTATTATAATTATCTATAAAGCTTAAGAAATGTTCTTTTCCTTCAAAACTCTGAAAATAAAATGAAATATAAGTTGGTTCATCTTTGTCTTGATATCCCAAATGAATTAGATTGGTCTTTTGAGTTGTTTCAGTAGGATTCATCATGGCATTTACAACTCTAGCAAGTTCATTTTCACTAAAGTTTAAAGTGAATGCTGAGGCTATCTTATTTTGATCAATATTAAAGGCATTAGCAAAACTAGAAGATATTTTACCAGTTAATTCCCCTACTTTTTTTCCAACATCTGTTTTTATTTTTGTTTCGGTCATTAAGGCAGCCATTTGTTCAATAGTTCCTTGAATCTCAGCTCTTTCTAAATACTTTGATATTAAGGTATCTTTAATAGCAGCAACAACGGGAACATTATCAGATTCTTGATAATTAGGATTAATTGCTTTCATATAAGTATTATAGCCAATTACATAGGCTTGTAATAAACCAGTTAATAGGCCTTGGTAAGGTTTTTCATAGAAGTCAGCTGGTAGAATATATTCTTTTTCCATTGCATCAAACATTTTTTGAGCATCTTCACTACTTAAAATATCTACTACATCATCATTAATATTATTAACGTTTATTTGTTCTTTAGATAATAGTTTATCTGCTAATGATTTTAAATTATTAGTAAATAAATCTTTAGCAGGAGTTGTATCAGTTGTGATGGAATTTACTATATCTTCCATAGATTTTTTAGTTTGATTTTCTAAATCTTTTTGATCTATTTTAATATTGAAAGCGCTTTCTAGTTTTTTACTATCAACTTTAACTAAATCAGAAAATTGAAAGTCAAAGTTATTTGATTTATCATCAAACTTTTTATTTGAGAAAATATCAATATCTGAATTTTTAATTTGTTTTTTTACTATTTCAGTATCTTTTGAATAATCAATTATGTAATCAATTAGTTTTGAAGTGTAGGCTACTCCTGGATTTAAAGCTCTGGTAGTCTTTCCTGGTTTAGCACAAACTACCCCAACTATTTTTAATTTAGTAGCTGATGCGTAAAGATTTTTCATAAATGAATCATCTTCTGACATATCTTCATATACTTTATATTTAGAATTATATTTGTAACGATCAGCTGGCATTATTAATCTTAAATCAACATTCATTAGATCATCGTAAGTTAATGTCATAGGTTCGTTTTTATTTTCTACTGATTCGCCACTCATGATTTTAGTTACCATATCATTTAATTCTTTAGTATCTCTTAAACCTAGAGAATAAACTAATAAATCAGATATACCATTTGGCTCAGATAAGACAATTATCATTTCATTATATTCTTTTGGCCAGCGGCCTGCTAAAACATCATATTCCCCTTCTATTTCTTCTCTATTGTCTACCATTTGAGTAAATATTGAAGCCATTGATGAATATGATGACATTAAACTATTACCACCCATCATTGAACTAAATAAATTACTAGGGTTTAATTTAGCAAGTTTTTTAGAAGCATCAACTGTATATATATTAGGATCAACACTGTAAGAATATAATATATTAGATAAATCATTTTCAACTTCTTTATAATTATTATTTATATATTCTTTAAATGATTTTAAATCGTTAGTACTTACACTTGATAACATTGAGGTTATAAACTGTTTTTCCACTACTTTATTAGTTTTATCATTTTCTCCACTACCCTCGGTCATAGCAAGCAGTGCTCCAGTTATGTCGGTAGACTCTTGCATGATAGTTAAGGGATATGATGTTAAGGTGTCTTCTTGAATGGAATCGACATAGTTTTGGAAACCGGTTGATACTGCCATAATAAGAGCGATACCAATGATTCCAATTGAACCAGCGATAGCAACTAATATAGTTCTTGCTTTCTTAGTCATTAAATTATTAAAAGATAATGATAAGGCTGTTAAGAAAGACATTTTAGTTTTTTTGTTAGTATCTTTTAAGTTTTCTTCAGTTTCTTTAGTTGCTTTATAAGGATTAGAATCTGATAAGATTTTTCCATCTTTAATATTGATTATTCTAGTTGAATAGTCCTTAGCAAGCTCAGGGTTGTGAGTTACCATAATAACCAACTTATTTTTAGCGACTTTTTTTAAGATATCCATTACTTGCTTACTAGTTTCGGTATCAAGAGCTCCTGTTGGTTCATCAGCAAGCAAAATATCAGGATTATTAACAAGAGCACGGGCTATCGCAACTCTTTGCATTTGGCCACCTGATAATTGACTTGGCCTTTTATTCATATGTTTTTCTAGACCTACTTCTTTTAAAGCTTCTTTGGCTCTTTCTTTTCTATCTTTTTTAGATACCCCAGACAAAGTTAAAGCTAGTTCAACATTAGCAAGAACACTTTGATGAGTAATTAAATTATAACTTTGAAATACAAATCCTACGCGGTGATTACGATAGGTATCCCAAGCACGATCTTTATATTTTTTAGTACTGATACCATTGATTATTAAATCTCCACTGTCATAATGGTCTAATCCGCCAATAATATTAAGTAAGGTAGTTTTTCCACTACCAGAAGGCCCTAAAATACTAGCAAATTCATTTTCTCTAAATGTAATACTTACATTATCAAGGGCTTTTTGCTTGAAAGATTCAGTTTGGTATGTTTTGGTTATTTTTTTAAGTTCTAGCATTTTAATCCTCCTTTAAACATGCTTATTATACCATGCCAAGATGCTTTTAACAACATAAGATTCATGGCACTTGTTATAAAATATCATATTAATTATATGCATGCAAATGGTAGATTTTTAATATTTAATAATCTTTTGATTTAGTTTTTTACATTCTTGTTATTTAATTAAAAAAATCTATCTAAAATTTGAGATAGATTTTTAAAATTTATTATTTATAGTTTTATTTCAAAAACAGCAACATCATCATTTATTTGTTTTTTAAGTTTCATAAATTTTTGAGATACGGCTGCTCCTTCTTTGGATATAGTTAAGGCACAATACCTACCTTTATCAACATTTTTTATGATAGATAATATTAAATTTGTTCCAATACCTTGATTACGATAATTTTCTAGAAGTACAAATGATACGATATAATGATATTTTGATTTTTCAATATACATTTTAGGATTTAAATAAATATCATTTACAATTACTCCATTAGTTATTGCATCATATGCTTCTTTTTTAATAGGTACAGCTACTAAATATCCTACTACTTTATCATTATTTTTAATTAAGTAGCCATTATGTTTAGATGTATATCTTTCTAAATACCATTCAATAGTAGTTGCTTCATCATGATAGAAAGTATCATCAATTTCTTTTATTATTTTTATATTTTCTTCTGTTAATCTAATTTTGTCAATTTTCATTATTATTCACCTATATTGTTTTCTTTAAATTTGCTTGATTTATAATTTCTTCAGGAGTTGGCAATTTGCCAATCCTAGATAATGCTTCTAAATTAGCATTATATTTTTGGATAAAATCCAGATACTTTTCAGTACCTGCTTCTTTAATTATTTCAAATAAGATATCACTTTGATAGTAGATATTATTTGAAGTTGTAAATTCCTTTATTAAATCTTCCTTTCCTAAATAAGTTAGAATGGAAGAAATAAATCTTCTTATATAATAGTCATAGACTTTTTGAGTTTCTTTCATTATATCAATAGGAAATAAATGTTTAAAATCATGTTTTCTACTAACAATATTAAAGAATAATACTCTAGGAATGTTATATTCTTTTGATACTTTATCTATGGTTATTTTTAATT
>CACXGV010000007.1 GCA_902767375.1 uncultured Erysipelotrichaceae bacterium | reverse complement strand
GCTATGTTAGTAAAAAAATATGGTAATGAGATCCTTTATTATATAGCTAAATTAAATTTTAAAAATACGGAAAAAATAAAAGCACTATTAAATCAATAGTGTATTTTCATATTCTTCTTTCACGTATTTAGAAGCGCCATCATAAGTTATTTCTTCTTCAAGCTTGTGTAATAATGCATCACAATCTTCAAACTCTGAATTATATTTTAAAGCCATTTTTAATAACATTCTAGATGAAATTGGTATATGCTCACCTATTTTAGCACTATGAATAGAATTTTCTAATAGAAAAGATGTAACAGCACATAATGAACTTTTAACTAAATTCCCATTTTTAAAATATTCTTTTAAAGAATGCTTTCCGGTCCCATTAAATGCAAATATTACTGGGCCATTGTTTCTTAAATAACCTAAGTAAGTATTTCTTCCTAAAGATGCCATTTTTTTGCTTGATGTTTTGGATATATAGTCGTAAATGTAATAATCATTTATATCTTTAAATAAAATTGTAGATGCATATATATTAGTAATATCGACCTCACTCGCAATAGATATTAATGAAATTTGTGATAATATTTCTTCAATACTTTTATCATCATATCCATCACTAATTAATTTTTCTCTCAATCTTTTTTCAAGTTCAACATAAACTCTAGTAGCGTTACAATAAGTAAAAAAATTTATCTTTCTAGCTTGAACTTTAATGTCACCTTTTTTTAAATAAGGGTAAATAAAATCATCTACTAAATTATTATTATGACCATTTTCGTTAAAATATTTTATACCTAAAAAATCCACTTGCATATCATCAATCTTATAACCACTAGCAAATTCATCAGAAGTGCAAACTCTGGCCGCCCTAGCACCTTCTTTAATTACTCCAAAAATTGAATTATCATTTTTTTCATCTGAAGATAAGCATAGCATAAAGGGATTATTATATTCTGATAAATTATATATTTCAATAATACCTTTTGGATTATCAATGCATTTTTCACATTTCTTATATATTTTAAACATATCTTACCTCTTAATAAATTATAACATGTATAATAACAAACTTGATTATTCTAACCTAACTTTATTAGAAATTCTTTTAATAATGTATACTGATTTACATTAAGAGATTTTAAGTTCATATCTAAATCACATAACCATAATATTATTTGTTTTATTTCATCTTTAGAATATAAATGTGCTTTATCTTTAGCAAGTTTTACTCTATATGGATGAATATTTAACTTTTTAGCAATTACTTCATTAGTTCCTGATAATTCTTTGGTTGCATATATAATTCGATATTGTGAAGCAAGTAAAGCTACAAATGGGATAACTTCCATTTTTTCAATTATAAATCTTTCTACTAATTCATTTGTCTTTTTATAATCTTTATTAGTTATTGCATCGCATAAACTAAAAGTATCTTCTCCATTTAGTTTGGAGCCATATAATTCGATAGATTCTTCTGTTATTTTATTAGTACTTATAGATATTTTATCTATTTCATTTAGTATTAAATCATAATTACTAAGGTTATATTCGATTAATTTATTTAATGCTAAATAATCAATAGATATATCTTTAGTTTTACAATAACTATTTATTTTAGTAGATAATTCATTAGGTTTTAATTCTGATATTTCAATTATTTGACCTTTATCTTTAATTTTTTTATATATGGTGCTTCTTTTATCTATTGAATCAACAATTAATATTAACTTAGTATTTGGATTAGGACTATCTAGGTATTTTTCTAATGGCTTAGATGAGGCATTTAATTTGAAATTTTTAACTATTACTATTTTTTTATCATTCATTAATGAAAAATATGCACATTCATCTAAAACATTATCTATATTTGATTCATCATAGTTTATATTAACTATATTATCTTTTCCATTAGTTATTTTATTTAGTTCATCTTCTAGTAGTTTTAAACTAAATATATTTATTAAATATGTATTCATTCAACATTACCTATTTTGCTAAACGGAAAGATTATAAGGTTGGTTTTACCATATATTTCGTCTTTACTAACTGGCCCTATAATACGGCTATCAGCAGATACAGATCGATTATCCCCCATAACAAAATACTCATTACTTTTAAGATAAATTTCATTAAAATCAGATGTTTCACTTAAAGAATATTTATCTTCAACTAATCTTTTATTTATATATAATTTTCCATCAATATAGGCAACAGATTCACCTGGGAGCGCTATTACTCTTTTTATTATATATCGATTGTCCTCTTTAACAACTACAATATCCCAACGATTAATTCCTTTTTTAAGTCCAATTTTATTTAAAATCATAAAATAACCATTTTCTAAGGTTGGATACATACTTGTCCCATTTACTTTAATAGGAGTAAAAAGATATGTTCTTATTAATACTACTACTAATACAATAAGAATATATGGTACTGTTTCTTTTACTTTAATTAATAGATCCTTTTTATTCATCTTTATCACCTAGTTCTTATTATAGCAAAAGAAAAAAGTTCTTTAAAGAACTTTATAAATACTTTTTGAACTTTTTAAATTCTTCTTCGTTATCTAAAGTTGTCTCAGCTAAATCATTAAATAATATCTTTTGATTGCGATCAAGCTTATTTGGAATTATGACATTGGTAATTAAGTACATATCCCCTAATTTACCGGTCTTCTTATCATCTATTCCTTTACCTTTTAATTTAATGTTTTCATTGTTTTGAGTGCCTGGTGAAAATGATACGATTTCGCTACCATATATAGTAGGAATTTCTTTTCTGCAGCCAAGAACCGCTTCAGTAATTGTTAGTGGAACTACAAGATAGATATCTTTTCCATCTCTTTTATATAATGGATGATCTTTAACTGTAAAGGAGATATAAATATCGCCATTAGGTCCGCCATTTGATCCTGCATTAGCTTTACCGGCCATGCGCATTTGATCACCATTATCCACTCCAGATGGTACTTTTAATTTAATCTCTCTGCTTTTTCTAGTATATCCTTTGCCTTTGCAACTAGAGCATACATTTTCATATTTTTCACCAGAACCATTACAATCAGGACAAACTGTTTGAGTTTGAATTACTCCTAAAATACTTCGTTGTTCGCGAATAACGGTTCCTCGTCCTCCACAAGTACTACATTTTTTAGGATTTTTTCCACCTTTACCATTACAGTCTGAACAAGTTTCATTTAAATCAACTCTAAAGGTCTTTTCACAGCCAAATATAGCTTCTTCGAATGATAAAGATAGTTTAACTAGAATATCATCACCTTTGGTGGCTCTTCTGCCAGTTGAACGAGCTCTTCCCCCACCCATCATGGTTTCAAATATAGATCCTAAATCTATATCATCAAACCCAAAGCCAGAGAAGCCTCCGCTAAAGCCATCAAATCCTTGGAAACCACCGCCCATATTATTATTATCAAAGGCAGCAGAGCCAAATTGATCGTATTGTTTTCTTTTAGTTGCATCTCCTAAGACACCATATGCTTCTGATACCTCTTTAAATTTATCAGCGTTGCCTGTTTCTTTATTGTCTGGATGGTATTCTTTTGCTTTCTTTCTAAAAGCACTTTTAATTTCTGCATCAGTGGCATTTTTAGATACACCTAATATTTCATAATAGTCTTTTTTTGCCATTATTCATCACTTACCTTACTATATAAATCTATTAAATAATCAAAATAATTAATAGCATTATTTATCACTGATGGACTTAACATATCAATACCTAAATCTTTTAATAGATTGATGGGATAGTTTGTACTTCCTTTTGATAAGAATTCAATATATTTATTTTTGAATTCATCATCACCATTTATAATATTTAAGGCGATATTTATAGCAGCACTTACTCCTGTTGCATATTCAAATAAGTAAAATGGCATGAAGTAATGTGCACGTCTTGCCCAATGATATTTAATATCATCATCTAAATTTACTTTGTTTCCATAATATTCTTTTCTTAATTTGTAAATGCAATCTGATAAGGTATTGGCATCTATTTCTTCTTTATTATCAATTAACTCATACATTTTATTTTCTAATTCGCCTTCTAAGCAAGCATCAAATAGATTATTTTGAATTATATCAATTAAGTTAGCAATTGCTAGCTGTTTTAAGGTTTTATTTTTAGAATTTGTAAAGATATAATTAGATAATATTATTTCATTGGTTAATGAGGCTACTTCGGCAACAAAAATATCATTTTCATAGTTATGAGCATCATTATTTTCAATGCTTAAGTAAAAGTTTACTGCATGCCCTAATTCATGGGCAACAGCAGATACATCAGTAAATTTATTATGGAAGTTGGTTAAAACAACTGGGTGAGTCTCATAAGTAGCAGTGCAGTAAGCACCACTTCTTTTGCCTTTATATGAGCCATAGTCAATCCATCTTTCTTTAAACGCTTTTTTGATTATATCATTGTATTTTTTACCATATATTTTAGTCGCTTCAGTTATTAAACCTTCTACATCATCAAAAGTAAACGTTAGATTATTATTTACATATTCCGCATTTAAATCGTAATATTCTAATGATTCTAATGCTAAATTCATTTTTATGAATTCTAAGTATTTTTGATAAATAGATATTCTTTTGTGAACTACGTTATATAAATTATCTACTACTTCTTCGGGAATATTTGAAGAAAATAGCTGCATGGATTTAGTACTTTTATAGTTTTTAATATTAGCTAAAGTACTATATTTTTTCATGTTTGCTATTAGTGTTTCACCAAATATATCAATATATTCTTTTAATTTATCACTCATTATTTTATAACATTTTTTTCTAATATTACGATTTTTATTCATCATAATATTGCGATAATTACTATTAGTTATGGTGATTTTTTGATTATCTATTTCCATTTCACCAAAGTTAATTGTTGAATTTAATAAGGTGCTACTTAGTTTATCAAAAACTCCATCATTAGAAGAAAGTTTAGATATAATTAGTTCTTCTTTAGAAGATAATGTATGTTTTTTATATCTTGAAATATCTTCTATTAAGAATTTATATTTAGCTAATTTTTTATCTTTTAAATATTTATTAATTTTCCCTTTTGATTCTTTTAATATTTCGGGGATTATATATGAAGATAGAGATATAAATTCACTATATAGGGAATATACTTGGTTAAATTTTAGAGAATAATTTTGATTAGATAAGTCCTCATCATGCTTAAGTGATATATAAATATAACATTTAGATATTTTCGCATCTATATTGTAGTATTCTTCTAAGGTATTATAGAGACTATCAACTGATTCCATAACTTTATGTTCATAGTTTGATATATTTTTAATATTTTCTTTTAATCTTTGATAATCTTTTTCCCATTCTTCATCATTTTTATATATATTAGTTAAATCCCAAGTATATTTGGGATTTATATCTTCTCTTTTGTTATAGTCCATTTTTCCTCCAAAAAGTTCTAGATAACTAGAACTTTTTTATTAATTATTATTTACAAATTCAGCTTCTTCAGCATCAGATGATTCATTAGAATTATTATTTGCTGCATTAGCTTTAGAAGCTTCTTCATATACTTTTGTGGCTAGTGCCATTGCTTTCTCATTAAGAGCTTTTGTTTTGTCTTTTATTTCATCAATATTAGATCCTTCTAAAGCTTTTTTAAGATCAGCAATTAAGTCTTCTGCTTCTTTCTTTTCATCATCAGATAATTTATCTTTTAGGTCATTGATAGCTTTTTCAGTTGCAAAGATTGTTGAATCAGCTTCATTACGAACATCTGCTTCTTCTTTACGTTTTTCATCTGCTTCTTTATTAGCTTCGGCTTCTTTCATCATTTTATCTATTTCTTCATCAGTAAGGTTTGTATTTGATGTAATAGTAATAGATTGCTCTTTATTTGTTCCTAAATCTTTGGCTTTGACATTTACAATACCATTAGCATCAATATCAAAAGTAACTTCAATTTGAGGAATTCCTCTTGGAGCTGGTGGGATATTTGTAAGTTGGAAGTTTCCAAGTGTTTTGTTGTCAGCAGCCATTGGTCTTTCACCTTGAAGTACATGAATATCTACGGCTGGTTGATTGTCAGCAGCAGTTGAGAATACTTGACTCTTACTTGTTGGGATTGTTGTATTTCTAGGAATTAAAACTGTCATAACATCACCTAAAGTTTCAATACCTAGTGATAATGGAGTAACATCTAATAGTACTAGATCGTTTACTTCACCAGTTAGAACTCCACCTTGAATTGCAGCACCCATAGCTACTACTTCATCAGGGTTAACACTCTTATTTGGCTCTTTGCCTAATTCTTTTTTAACTAATTCTTGAATATATGGAATTCTAGTTGATCCACCAACTAAAATTACTTCATCAATATCATTTGATTTTAGATTAGCATCTTTTAAAGCTTTTCTTACAGGTTCTAAAGTTGAATCAAATAATTCACGACATAGATCTTCAAATTTAGCTTTTGTTAAATTAATATCCATATGAACAGGACCATCTGAACTTTGAGAGATAAATGGTAAGTTAATATTTGTTGTACTCATTCCTGATAAGTCTTTTTTAGCCTTTTCTGCAGCGTCTTTAACTCTTTGCATTGCCATTTTATCCTTTGATAGGTCAATTCCAGTTTCTTTTTTAAATTCAGAAACTAAATAATCCATAATGCATTTATCAAAGTCATCTCCACCTAAATGGTTATTTCCAGCAGTTGATTTAACTTCAAATACTCCGTCACCAAGTTCAAGGATTGATACATCAAATGTACCACCTCCAAGGTCATAAACTAAAATTGTTTGTTGTTTTTCTTGTTTATCTAAACCATAAGCTAGAGATGCAGCAGTTGGTTCATTAATAATTCTCTCTACTTCCAATCCAGCAATTTTACCGGCATTTTTTGTTGCTTGTCTTTGAGCATCATTGAAGTATGCTGGAACAGTAATAACTGCTTTTGTTACTGGTTCTCCTAAATAACTTTCTGCATCTTTTTTTAGTTTCATTAAAATTTTTGCACTTATTTCTTCAGGAGTATATTTTTTTCCTTCTGCTTCAACTTTTTCACTAGTACCCATTAATCTTTTAATAGATGCAATAGTGTTTTCAGGGTTAGTTACAGCTTGTCTTTTAGCAGTAACACCTACTAATTCTTCACCTTTTTTAAAGGCAACTACTGATGGAGTTGTACGGTCCCCTTCTGGGTTAACAATTACTTTTGGTTCTCCACCTTCTAATACAGCGACACAACTATTTGTTGTACCTAAATCAATTCCAATAATTTTACTCATAATATATCATTCCTTTCATTTTATTCGAGTTTATAATTATTCATTAACTTTGACCATTGCAGGTCTTATAACTTTATCTTTATACATATAACCTTTTTGAAGTACTTCAAGTACGACTCCTGAAGGTTTATTCTCATCTTTTTCTGTTAATACTGCTTGGTGGTATTTGGGATCAAATTCAACACCTTCGGCAGCTATTTCTTTAACTTCGCATTTATTTAAAATCCCATATAGATTAGTATATATCATTTTAAATCCTTCTAAAAATCTACTTATTTCATCTGTAGGATCTTCACTGTCCATTTTAATAGCTCTTTCAAAGTTATCAATAACTGGCAGTAAATCAGATATTAATCCTTCATTAGCGTATTTTAAATAATTTGCTAGTTCATCTTCTTTTCTTTTTTTAAAATTAATCATTTCCGCTTGAATTCTCATGCTCTTAGCCTTTTCTTCGTTTAAAGCTTCTTCTAAGCGTTTGTTTAATTCTTCTAATTCATTATTTTTTTCATGTTTTTTCTTTTTTGCTTCTTTTTTTTCTTCTTCCATTTTGTCACCTTTCTATGTAACTTTTCAAATAGTTTAGAAGTGAAACTACTTTATCATATTCCATTCTTTTTGGACCTATTACTGCGATAGTTCCTTCTTCACCATTGATATTATAACTTGTTTTAACTACAGTTACATTATCATCAAATTCATTTTCTTCTCCAATAAAGATATTGATTTTTTTATCATCTGTTTCAATTTTTTTTACGAGTTCTACATTTTCTAGTTTAGAAATAATACCCTTTATTTTATCTGGTTCGTCATATTCTGGTTGTTTGAGAATATTGGTTTTTCCGCCAAAGAAGACATCACTGTTTTTTACAGCAAAATCATTAAAGGCATCATGGAAAAACTTCATTACTGTTTCATATTCTTGAATCTTTTCAACTATAATTGGTTTTATTTCATATTCAAGTTTAGTGTTTATTTCTGATAATTTAGTTCCAATTAATGATTTATTAATAATTTCGCAAGTTTTGACTATTTCATTAATACTTATATTATCTGGAATTATTGATTGTTTATTTTCTACATGGCCAGTATTGGTTACGACAACTGCTACTACCTTGCGATCGTCAATTGGGATTATATTAATATGTTTCAAGGTATTGTTTGATGATTCTTTACCTAATACTATACTTGTATAGTTGGTAATATCACTGATAAGCTCCATACATTTAATAATAGCATCGCTAGTTATTAGATCTTTATTATTTAAGATTGTTTGAAGCTTATTAAGCTCATTGTCTGCAATTTTTTTCTGTTTCATTAAATTATCAACGTAGTATTTATATCCTTCTTCGGAAGGTATTCTTCCACTTGATGTGTGGGTTTTTTCCAAATAGCCAAGTGTTTCTAAGTAAGCCATATCATTTCTGATGGTAGCGCTTGAACACTTTAATTTTTTTACTAGCGATTTAGAACCAACTGGTTTTACTGTCTCAATATAAGTTTCAACTATTAACCTTAATAGTTCTTTCTGACGATCATTCATATAAACACTTCCTTTTTAGCACTCTTATATCAGCAATGCTAATACCATTATAATATTATGTTTAGCACTTGTCAATATATGAGTGCTATTTTTTTAAAAATAAAAAAAATTAGTTAATTTTTTTAACTAATCCTTCATTTAAAATCTTATCTGAATTTACTTCTGTATATTTAATAGCTGATAAGAAAAGTGGCATTTCTTTTTGATCACTATCTAAGGCAATCTTTTTGATAATGTTTATTACCATATCTATATTAAAAGATGGTTCATATTTAAACAGTCTTAAAGAAAAATCTAAATTTCTTTTTTCAGCTTCTTCTAAATAGGCCTCACCTAAATTTTCAAATGTTTGATACAGACTAACTTCATGATAGATACCAAATTCTTCTAAAATATGTTTTGCAATATATTCTGCTCTTAAAGTATTATGAAATGCAGTAACATTTTCATATAAACCTTTAATTATACCTTTATCTGGTAATGCGCTTAAATCCATAAATATCCCCCTCTAAGTGAAATATATCCTATCATAAGAGGATTTAATTGTCAAATTTGTTTTTTAAGTATTCTTCGTGATTATATAGCTCTATTAGATATTTATTCATCATATAGAGAATATTAGTTAGCTTTTTATCACATTTAGTTTGCTTTTCTTTACTAGCGGCAAACCAAATACTATTATCTTTGTTATTATTGTCTATTAAAACTAGATTACATTTCTTTACAGATGTTTTCTTTAAAAATGTAAATATTTCATTTTGGTATTCTTTTTTATATTTAAAATCTAATAGTACAACATTATTTTTTGATTCAAATATAATATAACTTCTAACATCATTAAATTCTTGATTATAATAATCTAATAAGATATATTCTTCATTAGTATTTAGTTTTGAATTAAGAAAACTATTAAGAAATTTCCTACCATATTCATATTTATATATTTGATAGATAGAATATGGATTTTGTAATGTTATATATTCCATATATTGCTCCTTCTATAATATATATTAACGAAAAATTTCTAATTTCCTTTTTTTTATTTAAAAAAGAAGTAATTCTTATTCAATTACTCCTTTAATGCGTCTTACTCCAGCAGAGGATGCTTCTTCTTTAACTATTTTAAAGTGACCTACTTCCTTAGTGTTTTTTACATGAGGACCCATGCATATTTCTTTAGAAATATCACCAATTGAATATACCGTTACTATGTCAGGATATCTTTCAATGAACATTGCTTCGGCACCTAGTTCAACAGCTTTTTCTTTTGGCATTTCTTCTACTGTTACATCTATTCCTTCATTTATCCATTCATTTACTAAATCTTCAGCTTGTTTTTTTTCTTCATCAGTTAGTTTATGATCACAAGTAAAGTCAAAACGCATTCTCTCATTATTAATGTTTGACCCCATTTGATGAGATGATGGCCCAATTACTTTTTTAAGAGCAGCATTTAACAAGTGAGTGGCGGTATGATATCTAGTTTCAGTTTCAGAATCACCAGCTAATCCACCTTTAAACATACCTTTAGAAGCAGTTCTTGACTTTTCTTGGTGTTCTTCAAATCTTTTATTAAACCCTTCAATATCAACTTTTAAGCCTTTATTTTGGGCTTCTTCTTCAGTTAGCTCGATTGGAAAACCAAAAGTATCATATAATTTGAAAGCTAGTTCACCAGTAATAGTATCTCCGTTATTTAAATTACTAGTTTCTTTTTCAAATACTCTTAAACCTTTTTCTAAAGTGTGACTAAACTTTGTTTTTTCTTTTTTAAGTTCATTAATAATTGTTTCTTTATTGTTCACTAGCTCTTCATAATATTTAGAATATTTATTAATTATTAGATTTGCTATTTGTTCTTCCCAATTAGAATTAACATCGATATTTAAATATCTAGTATGTCTGATAGCTCTTCTTATTAATCTTCTTAGGATATATCCACGATCAGTATTTGATGGTACTACATGAGCATTATCTCCTAAAATAAAGACAGCTGTACGCATATGATCAGCTATTATACGCATAGATTCTTTATGTTCTTCATATTTTAAATTACTAATTTGTTCGATAAGTTTGATCACATCTATCCAAACAGAAGATAAGTAGTTATCATTAACTCCTTCTAAGATAGCAGCAGTTCTTTCTACTCCCATACCTGTATCAACATTCTTTTTTGGTAATTCAGTTACATTTCCATCTGGGTCTTTATAATATTCCATAAATACATTATTCCATATTTCAACCCATCTATTGTCTTCTGGATTAAAAACTTTAGGAATATCATCATTGCTTCTCCAATAGAATATCTCTGTATCTCCTCCGCATGGCCCTGATTCTCCGGCAATCCAGAAGTTATTATCAGCATCTAAATACGCTATTCTTTCTACTGGAATACCTAACTTTTTCCAACAAGAAGCGCTTACTTCATCACGAGGAATCTTATCATCTCCTTCGTAAACTGTTACTGCAAGTCTTTCAATTGGAATATTTAAATGTTTAGTTAAAAATTCAAAACTATAACTGATAGATTCTTCTTTAAAATAATCACCTAAAGACCAGTTCCCTAACATTTCAAAGAATGTATGATGAGTTGTGTCTCCTACAGAGTCTAAATCATTAGTACGAATACATTTTTGATAATCTACAAGCCTCGTACCATATGGATGAGTTTTACCCATTAAATATGGAATTAGTGGTTGCATTCCAGCAGTATTAAATAAAACACTAGCATCATTTTCAGGTACTACTGGTGCAGATGGAATTTGTTTGTGTCCTTTACTTATAAAGAAATTTATATATAAATCTTTTAAATTCATAGTAATCCCTCTTTCAATATGATTATTATACAATAAAAAAGACTATTTTTAAATAGTCTTTAGATATTTATACAGTCATTAATTCTTGTTCTTTTTCTTTAGTTTTTTCATCTATTTCTTTGTTATATTTATTTATTAAATCTTGAATTTCTTCATTATACATATTAGTTTCATCTTCAGGTAGTTCTTGTCTTTTAATGTTGTTTCTTGCATCTTCTCTAGCATTACGTAAAGCTACTTTAGTTTCCTCAGCAATTGCTCTTACTTGTTTAACATAATCTTTTCTTTTATCTTCAGTAAGTTCAGGAATAGTTAAAATAACCATTTCACCATTATTAGTAGGAGTTATTCCGATATTTGCTTCATTAATAGCTCTTTCAATATCTTTAACAATTGAACGATCAAAAGGTTTAATAAATAATTGTCTTGCTTCTGGAACGGTGATATTTGCAAGAGATTGTAATGGTGTTGGTGCTCCATAATATTCAACCATAATACCATTTAACATGCCAGGATTTGCACGTCCAGCTCTTACATTAATAAATCTTCCTTCCATAGCCTCAATAGCTTTTTTCATTCTATTTTCCGTTTCAGTTAAAATATCCATAGACATTCCTCATTTCTATCTATATTATATCTTATTTTCGTAGTAAAGCAATAGCTATAAATGAAATTACCATACCAAGTACTACTACAACTTCTATAATGGTAATAGCACTTATTATTCCATCACTATTGAGTGGCTTTTTAGTAAGAACTTTAGGTGAGCTTTCTTTTTCAGCTTCTAATTTTTTATTATGTTTTTCTTCAATGGTTGCATAATATTTCATAACATTACTAGTTTTAGTTTGGTCTAAATATCTACTATCATCAAAGTATTGAACATATAAATCTAAGGCATTTTGCTTATCATAATCAAGCTCCCCACTTGCCATTTGATCTACAAGTGATGCTGCTTCATAATCTAGTGCTTTTAATTCTTCATCAGATAATTCTTCACCATCATATAATTTTCTTAATGATTCATTGAATTCGTTCATTTCCATAGTATCATTCCTTTCACTCTATTACCATATATGGATTAGTTTTGGTTCCGTTTCCTAAAACTTCAATTGCAGGGTCTAATGCAATAGCGGGTCTTATATATGAAGTTGAATCTACTGCTTGATAACGTAATGCACCACTACTTGTTACTGCATACACATATGCACTACTTCTGAAAATATCAGGGGTCATTGTCCACCAAACACCTTTGGCATTTTCATATAAATAATAATTCGTGTTGTTTGTTTGATTCATGCTTCCAGCAAAAGCTACCTCGTCAGCAGTAAGTAGTCCAATCTTGTACTGAGCTAGTTCACCATTACCAATCCCATAACTTGAAGTATATTTTGATATCAGTTCTTCGCCTTCAATAGTAGGGCAAATTAGAGATGGTGATTTATCAATTTCTATTCTTCTATATCCTGAATAATCAGCATATGAAGATGTTGGATTAGTTGTATAGAATGATTTATCATTACACCAGATGACATCGGCAATTAAAAGTCTTTGATTGTGGTCAAATTTAGCATCATACCAATCTTTTAAAGCAGTAAGGATTGTGCTATCAGTATTATTTTGCCTTATTTCTGTTATATTAGTAGCTGATGGATAATCATTTCCATACATAAATCCTGTATAAGCCATAACATTTCTAGAAGGATTAAATTTTGCGTAGTTTAAACCATTGATAGTCGCAAATGCTTTTAAATCCCCAGTTTCATTGCAACTAGGGCCATCTGCATTATATAAAACTATTTTTATAGCCCCATTGCCAACAATTCTAACAATACGCCAACACATATTGGCAAATACTAAATAATTATTTTCTACAGCACCCCTGTAATAGTAACTTAGACCATAATCGTCCATAGTAGCAGCTAGTACTTTTTCACTAGTTGATGATATTTCTGCTCCTGGTGTTGTCGATGTATGGCTAATATTAGCTGTATTTGAACCGATGACAGTGCTTCTTAGAGGCACTGTATCAGCTTCAGAAGATGGCTGATAAAATGAAAACTCTGTTTTACCATTTAAAAGCGTTTTAACTATGATAGTTTGTTCCGCTATCATATTAATATCAGCATTATTTTTTATACTATTTAAATAATCTATGCTTGATCCATCAAAACTTAGTAACAAATCAGAATCAAAAACATCACTTATATTCATGTCTATATAATAAACTTTTTCTATATTTAAATTTAAAAATAAGCTATTCAATTCTTCATTGCACTCACTAGAAGTACTTGGGCTTCCAGATTTACTGACTTCTCTTATATAGTAGCGATCTCCACGATGATATACTTCCGTGTAAGCTTTATTTGATACATGAGAGTTTGAATTAACTATATATTTTGTCCCAACTTGATACGCAATATAAGAGTTTGACGGGCTCGGTATGTTTGAATTATTAGCTTTCCTCATTATAAGAACATATGAAGCATATAAGGATAATAACCCAATTGTTAAAATACTAATTACAATTATTGTTTCTATTAAAACAAATCCTTTATTATTTTTCATAAGCCACCTATTCTATTACGTATGGATTACGTAATGTTCCATTACCTGTTGCTTGAACTGTTGGTTTTAAAGCGATCATAGGTCTAATGCCAATACCTGTAGATGTAACTAGTGTATTGCTGATTCTTCCGTCTGGTGATAGGTACATCATATAGACCCCTCTGCCAGCGGCAGGATTAAATGACCATGGGGAAATTAACCAAGCAGATGAAGACATAGTTTTTGTTAGGTAAGTATTAGATTGAAAATTAGTGTCAACGGTATACATACCTCCAGCAAACATAACATCATCTACGGTTAGGGTGCCAATTTTATAGTGTACACCACCGCTAGAGAGTTTACCATTGCCCCCAAAACCTATAGTTGCAGAATATTTTCCTATATCATGTGTTGTATTTTGATTTTTGCATTTGAAAGATGGACCTATGGTTGCTGCCCTATTTTCGCCTTCATAATATGTTCTGGTTTTTCCTATTCCGGTGTAGCTTCCACCTTGTATGGTTTGTAAATCATTACACCAGATGACATCTGCTATTTTATCTCTATTAGCTATTAATTTAACATCGTACCATAGTTTAAGTGCGGTTAAAATATTACTATCATGGAGCATAGCATGAGTATCATCATAAGTTGTTTGATCCTCTTCTCCATACATAAGTCCTGCATATGTATTATCTGTTCCAACGTTATTCCATTTATATTTAAAAATAGTTCCACTAGATTCTGCTAATTCAGACATTTCAGTATGTCCTTGTAGTTGATTAGATTTAAGAGCTACTTGTCCAACACCAAATCCATCATAGCTACAATCTACTTTACCATTTACTGTACCATTTACTTGAAGTAGTAAATAAATATTACCTAAACCATCAATTCTAGTTATGCGCCAGCACATGTTATTAAATGCGACATAATTATCTTCTACTAAACCACGATAATAATAACTAGTGCCGAAATCATCTGTAGTTGTTCGTAAGCCTTCATCGGTTGTTGGTGATTGTTGCCCAGGAATTGTGTAGTTTGTTTTATTATCATATCCTTTTGATAATATTTTATTTAATAAAAAGGTTTCTTTATAACATTTGTCAGTAGATATATTGTATGGACTTCCATATGATCCATCTCCAGCAATAATTTTAGTATTTGCTGATAAGGTTATAACTAGTCTTACATTCATTTTAGCACCGGTTGGATAGATTGTAAGATTAGATTCTTGAAATGCTTTTGATTTATAAGCATCTAAAGAGTTTTGTTCTGATGATGATGTTGGTTCTTTATAAGTATATCTTTTAGGTTCACCATTTTGAAGAACCAAATAGTTTGCTCTTGCAGTTTGATCTTCTGAACCTCTTGTATCTAAGTTTAGTATCGCTTGTAATTGTTTAACAGTATCTACATTATAATTTACTACATTATATATATCATTATAATCTACTAAACGAACATTAGAAATATAACAGTCATCATCTATTGAAGATATTACTTGTTTAATAAATTCAAAGTCAGTGTGTGTAAATACTACTCCTGAAGAGATTAGTTCTGTTTTATTACTGTCATTATTAAAGATAATCCACTTAATATCATTAGTTTCCATATCTTCAACACTAATCTTATAATCGACATATGAACCTATATCTCTATTTCCTAATTTCTTTTCAGCTAAATCTTTTCTAATACTATCATTAGCTTTTGCTATTAAATTTTTATTATGAACAGCCATAATTATAAAAGCTAAAATTACTGCAATAAAGACTAGGAAAAATGAATATATTAATGTTGTGGCAATAAAACCTTTTTTATTTTTCATGAACATACTCTCCTATTCTTTATATATTATATAACATTATTAATTAAATTAAAAGATTAAAAAAGAACGATTATTATCGTTCTTTTTTTATTATATATCAAGTTCTTCTACTTTTTTAGCAACAATAAGTAAGAACTTCTTTTGATATTTTTGATATTCTTTTTTAGTACTACATGTTTGGAGAATTAATATATCATCTTCTTTGGATATTTCTACTCCAGTATTATACATGGATTTTTTCTTTAACATTTGCAGATGTTTATAATAAGTGTATTTAGTTTTAAATTTAACATCTAGATAGCTCCAATCTGATGGTTCTACATAAACAGAAAATATTTCATATTTATATATCTTTTTAGTTGATGTTAAGGTTATATATTTATGTTCATTATAATAATTCTTATCATAGTAGTTTTCTAATATTTTAAATGGCATATCAATATATTTAGAATTATGACCATAGATTAATAGTTTTTTAGATTCATCTATATTAATTCGGTAATCTAAAAATGGAGTACCTCCTCTTGAATACTTTTTATTAACACCTTTTCTTAAATAATAATTATTATCTTTGCTCTGCATTACCACTGTTTTATAATCTGTCCCTGGTATTTCTAGGATTCCTTTAATGTCTTTATTCTTAAGCTCATTTTGAATATATTCAACTGGGTTATCAGGCATAGTACCCTCTATTTGGTCAATAACTCCAATAATAGTATTGTCATTATTGGTAATTGTGCTTTTTAGATAAATGAATGCAAAGCTAAATACCATTGAAATTAGAACTACTAAACTTATTATTATATATTTTTTCATTTTTTAATCTTCCCCTTGATTTAGTTAAATATACTATAAAATTTTGAAAAAAATGTCAATATATTAGATAAAAAATAAAAATGTACTAATTTAGTACATTTTTACGTGTTTTTTTATAAAGTAAGGATAATATTCCGAAAGATTCAATTACATATGCTGTATATGTACCATAATATAGAATTCCGTTGTCACCAGTTTGTGGAGGTATGATATCATCAGTATTATCTGGATCGTCTCCACCTTGACCTTCAACAAATTCATAAATATATTTTACAACGATTTCTTTTTCAGTATATGCTCCAGTAGTTTCACCTTCAATTTCAATTAATTCATATCCATCAAATGATTTTTCTTCAGTCGCATATTTTTTACCTACTAAATCATATGTATTAACGTCATCTGTTAATGATTTCCCATCTTCAGTAATATATTTAGCAGTTACTTTACCAACTTGATATTTTACTTTTGGTTTTTCAAATTCTTCTTTTTCATGTTCTTCTTCATTACTATCAACTGGAGTTAAAGTAGCTGATTCATTAGCATCAGTAGTTTTTTCACCTTCTTCAGTGAATTCTTCTTTGATAAATTTTTCTTTGTAAGTAAGAACTACTGGTTCAAATTTACTAACAGGTTCATTTATTTCCCAAACAAAGTTTTCATTATCTCCTGATGTATAAGTTACTTTAAAACGATAATCTCCGTTTTCTGTTAATCCAAAGATATATGAATTACCTTCTTTAGTACTCTCAACTTTTTCTCCATTAACGGTTAATTCAAATGAGTCTTCAATTAAATCAAAATCTTTACCCATGTAATCTTCAACTTTTGATCCTGCATCAAGTAAATAGTAAATTTCTTTTTTAATACCATCGAATGAAGTTACATTATCTCCTAATGATTGCATGAACGAGTATCCATAGTAATTGTTTGTATTAATAGCATATACGTATGTATTGTATTTTTTAGCAATTGCTTTGTATTCTTCTCTTGTTTTATAAAGTGCTACATCTATAGTACTAGCATATTCATCTTTTTCTTCCCATTTGATAGCTTTACTAGTATCAATATCATCAACTTTTCTAGTATATACGTCGGTCTTTTCATCTAATGTTTTTTGAACTTTATCTTTTAAATCATCTAAATAAGTATTCCAATCATCAGGTTTCCAAGTTAAAGTACGATGCATAATTTCCCAAATAGATGTACCTGCAGCCCAAAGTCTATTCGAACCATCATTACTAATATAATGAGCAGCAGCATATTGGTCGCTTCCATCTTTACTCCAAGTGTAAGTATTTCCATCACTAATTAGTATTAAATACTTTCTTGAATTATCAGTTTTTTTGTCATTATCAAGCATTTCTTTACCTTTTAATAACCCAGCATGAATGTTTGAACCTTTAGTTGTAGGTGCTGCTGAATTTAAGAATGTTTTTAATTCACTGTAAGTGTTATCATTAAACTCTGTTAATTCAAATGTTTTTTCAGTAGCTGTACCTCTAAAAACAACTATTCCAACTTGAATTGATGCTTTAGAGTTAGTAATACTCTTATTTAGTTCATCTAATACAGCTAAACCTCTTTCAGCTACACTAGAAGCGTTATATGAATAGTCTAGTACAAATACTACATCACTAACTAGTTCTTCTTCTGCAGATGGTAGTGATAAACTGACTGAAATTTCACCATTTTCATCCATTTCTGTTGCTTTTTTAGATTTAGATACGTCCCAATCTGCTGCATATACATTGATACCAGTAAATAAAACTGCTATTGCAACAAATAATTTAATTAATCCTTTCTTCATATTTTAAATTTGCCTCCTTCTATATTCATATATGGGCAAATCCAAATTAAAGTATGCAAAATACTTTAACAACCAAAACCCGCCCTTTTTGAATTGTTATTTATCCTATACGTTTATACTTTTTTTGTCAATAATAAAAATGCAAATTTTAGAAAATTATGGGCTTTTCTTTTAAAATATGCTATTTTTATTCTTTTGCATACTATGTTATAGGTGATATTTATGTGTGGTGGAAGTGGTAATAATAATCCATTTAAGAATTTAGGTAATTTATTTTGGGTATTAGTTTTATGTTTTTTAATTTTTTATCAAATTATTTTGACTTTTATTTTTCCTTTTAGATGGCATATATTTATCTTACTTTTAGAAATATCTATTTTATTCTTTTTGCTCTATAGGATAATATGGCCTTATTAATTTTTCAGTTTCATTTATATATTCAATTAGTTTACTAACATTTACTGTATTATCCATATCATTATCATTAAAGTAAACTATTTTGGGAATAGATATAGTTATAAAGAGAAGCCTTTTTTCGTTAGGCAATAGCTTGGCATGCTTCAAATAAGTCTTAAGGAAGGAAGAAAAGTCATATTTATTAAAGTCTTGGTGATAGAGATTTATAATATCAAGAATTGGGGTATCTATTTGGTAATGGTCCCAACTTATTAATTTATTATTGAGAAAGTGATCAATACTTAAATTGTTATGGCAGTAAACTACTCTTTCTATTTCTTTATTTTGCTCATCTTTATACCATTTATTTAATTCTTTTTTTAAGTAATTAAATAATCCTAATATCTTAGTTTGATTTCTAATTAATAAGTAATACGATGGTTTCATATATTCTTCATTTAATATTTTATAAAATAGTTTTTCATAATACTTTTCAGCAAAGATTATATTATTATTTAATTGATTATATATTTTTTCAATATCAGATTTCGTGATTTTCTTATCATGGGAGGTTTTGGTATGTAGTGATGCTACTAATACACCTAAATCGCTAGCTTTTTGGTTTATGGGCTCATTTAAATCATTTAGGTATTCATAAAAGTATTTATCTTTACTCTTATCTATAATAGTTGGATAGTTATTAAATTCTCTAAGGCTTAAATAACTATATAACTGTTCCATATCTTTTGTTTTAGGTTTTATAACATATTTTTCATTATTGGTTTCAATGATATGACATTTCCCTTTATAGGTTATTTTATGATTTTCTTTAATCCTCTTCATTTTCAGGAATTAATAGTTTCATATTTAATTCTAGGTTATCAAATGTATTGTATTTTTTAAGAGTATTTAAATTAACTTTATATTTCTGACAAATAGATTCTAAAGAATCATTCATTGTTACAGTATGGACATGATATTTAACAAAAGCGTCTTCAGTTTTAATGTTCTTGATAATGTCTTCTTCTATTTTATTATCTTCTACTCTATCTTCGGTTAAATCAACTACCTCTACATCATTATTATTTAGGAATTCATCTAATTTTGGTTCAGAGTCAAATTCAATTAGGTTTTGTTCTCCAGAGATAACATAAGTGATATGAACATGAAGTTCATCATTATTAACTAGTTCATATGTAAAATCAGTAATATCAAATTCTACTGTATCTAGGTTTATATTACTTTCTAGTGGTTCATTAATCGGTATTTTAAAACTAAAATCCTCCTTGTTAATACTTATTTCATGAATTCGGTAGTCTCCTGAAACATTTAGAGTCCCTTCTAAAGTATTTTCAACAATGTCATAATTATGATCAATGGAAATACTTGTTATTTCATAAATCGTAGTTGGGAATATAAATTCTTTATCTAAAGTATATGTTCTATTCATATAATCATCCTTTCATGTAATTATATGTCTTAAACATAAAAAAAGAAGTATATTATTTTTTAATTAATAAACTATATACTTCTTCAAATGATGATATATAAATTATATTTAATTCACTTAAAATAAACTCTGGTATTTCTTCTTCATCTGTTTTATTTTCGGCAGGAATAAATAACATCTTAATGCCATTATTATAGGCTGTAATAACTTTATCTTTTAATCTGGCTACTTTATTAACTCTACCATAGAGGTCAATAGAACCTAGAAAAGCTATACTAGAATCTATCGGTTTATTATTAAATAAACTACATAAACTCATGGCTACTCCTAATGATCCAGATGAACCATCTAGTTTAAATTTATGCGTATTAAAGTGAATATGGATTCCATTAGTACTTTTTTTATAGTCCATATAGTTATTACTTTTTAAGTATGACTGAACTACTTTAATTGAATCTCTTAGTTCATCACCAATATTACCAGTAATGTTTGAATCATACATCATAGGCACCATGATAGATGATACTTTAATAAGGGCTCCACCTAAAGGAGATACACCGATTATATTTGTTTCCCCTACTAAGTTATGAGGCTCTTTATATTCAAATTTTGGTTTACCTAATATTTCTGGGATATTAGGAGCAAACTTTATTTCATTTATTATCATGTATCTAATAACATCGTCTAGTTTTCTTTCAAGTTCACGTACTCCTGGTTCTTTTGTATAATCTTTGATTATTTCAAGAACTTCTTCATCAGTT
>CACXGV010000006.1 GCA_902767375.1 uncultured Erysipelotrichaceae bacterium | reverse complement strand
TGTGTTAAGATAACACCTGCTCATGATCCTAATGACTTTGAAGTAGGGGAAAGACATAATTTAGAACGTATAGTTATTATGAATGATGATGCAACTATGAATGAAAATGCTCCTGGTTATGTTGGTCTTACAAGAGAAGAAGCACGTGAAAAGGTTATTGAAGATTTAGATAAGTTAGGTTTACTTCTTGAAATTGAACCATTAGTACATGAAGTAGGACATTCTGAAAGAACAGGTGTTATGGTTGAACCAATGGTTAAAAAGCAATGGTTTGTTAAGATGGAACCTCTTGCTAAAACAGTATTAGATTTCCAAGATGATAAAGATAAGAAGATTAATTTTGTACCTAAGAGATTTGAAAAGGTTTTAAGACACTGGATGGATATCTCTCATGATTGGTGTATTTCTAGACAATTATGGTGGGGTCATCGTATACCAGCTTGGTATAAAGGGGATGAAATCTATGTTGGAATGGAAGCACCTACTGGTGATGGTTGGGTACAAGATGAAGATGTATTAGATACATGGTTTTCATCTGCTTTATGGCCATTTTCAACATTAGGTTGGCCAGATAATACTAAAGATTTAGAAAGATACTTTCCAACTGATTGTTTAGTTACTGGTTATGATATTATCTTTTTCTGGGTTGCTAGAATGGCTTTTCAAACTGAGTAAACTTTAGGACAAAGACCATTTAAAGATTGTGTTATTCATGGTTTAATTAGGGATAAACAAGGTAGAAAAATGTCTAAGTCTTTAGGTAATGGTGTTGATCCATTTGATATGGTAGAAAAATATGGTGCTGATTCTTTAAGATATTATTTAACTACTGATGGATCAATGGGACTTGATTTAAGATTTGATGAGGTTAAACTTACTTCTACATGGAATTTTGTTAATAAGATTTGGAATGCTTCTAGATTTGTTTTAATGAATATTGAAGATTTAAAAGAAATAAAATTTGAATCTTTGAAGAGCGAAGATAAATGGATTTTATCTAAGTTTGAAAAACTTGTTAAGACAGTTACTAAACACATGGACAAATATGAGTTTAATTTAGCTGGTAAAGAAATATATGATTTTGCTTGGAGTTATTTCTGTGATTATTATATTGAAATAGCTAAGTTCTCTTTAGATGATAATAATACTAAGTCTGTATTATGTTATGTACTTGAAGGTATTTTAAAATTATTACATCCATTTATGCCTTTTGTTACGGAAGAGATTTATCAAATGCTTCCAGTTAAAGATAGTGAATCTATTATGATTAGTGAATATCCTAAATATGATAAAAAGTTAGTATTTAAGGAAGAAGAAGTAATTGATGATGATTTAGAGTTTATTAAGAATTTTAGAAATGTTAAGGCAGAAAATAATATTGGTAAGGAACTTAAAGTATTATTTGATGGAGAAGTTAATGATTTAGTTATTAAGATGCTTAAGTTACAAGAAGCAATTATAAGTGATAAATTAGATATTAAATCTTATAGAGTAGTAAGTAATAGTATTAAGGCAACTATCTATTTTGAAAAAGAAGAAAGTGATGAGGATAAGGCTTTAAGAGAAAAAGAAATTGAATCCTTAAAAGCTTCTATTCAAAGAAGAGAAAATTTACTTGCTAATCCTAATTATGTTAATAAAGCTCCTCAAAATATAGTTGAACTTGATAGAGTTAAACTTGCTGAGGAAAAGAGAAAATTAGAAGAGTTATTAAAATAAAAGATATCTTTATAAATTAAAGATATCTTTTAATTTTTTAGATTCTATTTTAGGGTAATATTCTTTATATAGAATGCTTGGATTATTAACAGTAGTGTTACCTAAACCATCATAGTAATACTGACTAGTCTTATCACGATAAGAGGCTCCATAAGTAGCATCAAATATATACCATTTACCATTATATTCAACATAGTTCCACATGTGATTAGAACTCATTACTAAGTAAGAATTAATACCAATTGCTTGAAAGATTAACTGACTGGCTTTAGCAAATCCCGCACATACAGAACGACCTTTAGTAAAGAAACTATAAGCTGATTGATTAGATCTTGTATAAGTAAAGAAATCATCATAGTTATGACTTGCTATATAGTTATAAGTATAAATTATTTTCTCTTGATCATTCATTCCTGCAGTTTCTTTTTTGATGTTATCTAATTCGATAGCAATTCTTTTAGTTCCGAAATATACTTTAGTTTTACTTAGATTAGCATAGTTTTGATAACTGATAATGTTGTTATTATATTGATAGCCACCAAAGCCGGTAAATGATATTAATTCAGGGTGATCTAACGTCAAGATTTCATAACTAGTACTAAATTGTTTTATACAGTCTTTGGTACAAGGAATATTAACGTCATAAGTATAATTTAAACTACTATCTAGAATAGCTTCATATAAGTAATAATATTCTTCTTTTAAGACATGTTTTTTGAAGTATTCATCTGATTTATATAAATCATTAACGTAAGCTTTAGATGAACGATATTCTTCAGTTATTAGTGGATTAGGTGAGATTGGGCGGTAGTATTTATAGTAGAAGATAAAACCTACCAATAAAATTAAAACAATAATAATTATTTTTTTCATATTGACCTCTTATTTTATATGTTAGTATAGTTTTTAAAAAAATACAATAATTCTATTATTTTAAAATTACTAAATTGTATTAAATATCTTTTAAATAATTTTTATTTATGGTAAAATATAATATGCATAGAATTGGAAGGAGATTTATACTTATGAAAGCAATTGGAAAAGTATTATTTGATATTATTGTAGGAGTTTGGCTTGTTTGCGCAATATTTGTAACAGTATGTTTACTTTCATATAATGAATTTAAAGTTACGACTTTTGGTAAAACTTCTTTATTAATAATTGATAGTGATGAATTAGAACCAAATTTTTTAGAAGGGGATTTACTTATTATTAAAAGAGGTAGTGATAGTAAGATAAATATTGGAGATAATGTATTTTACTATAATAGTGCGATGAATAGTAATGTATTAGTTTACAATGGCAATGTTCAAAGTAAGGAAGCTATTAGTAAAGATGAAACTACTTTTACTATTGATAATCAAAGTGTTTCTGGTGAATATGTTATTGGTAAAGCAGATGGTTCTAGAGTTATGCATAAAGCAGGTACTATTTTAAGAGTATTTACTTCTAAATGGGGATTTATGTTTTTGGTTATTTTCCCAACTTTATTTGCAATTATTTATGAAATAATGATGGTTGTAGATTCATCTCGTGGATTAAAAAATGATAAACAAGTAGAAGAGTGATTTGATGAAAAAGAGATTACTCTTATTTGCTTTATTGGCTTTTGCTATTACATTATCA
>CACXGV010000005.1 GCA_902767375.1 uncultured Erysipelotrichaceae bacterium | reverse complement strand
TAAATATATTGCATCTTCCTTACTATCATTTAAATTAATTCCATATTCATATAGAAGTCTTGGTTTATTAATTTCTTTAATAATTGCTTCTGTATCAATTCCCATATTATCTACGATTCTAAGTGCTATCCCATCTTGTTCATTTAAAAGAGATGATAATAAATATATCTCATCTATCTCTTTATTATCCTTAGAAGCCATATCTAATGCTTTATTAATAATAATCTTTAATAAAGGCGTATAAAGAATTATTTCACTTTTCTTACTTGCCATACCAATAATTCTTAATAAAGATTCCTTAAAATTTTTATAATCTAAATTATATTTATTACATATTTTACTAACCTTATTACATTTTAAAAGTGCTAATAATAAATGCTCACTTCCTACATAAGGATGATGGCAACTAAACATTTCTTTTTCAGCAACACTTAGAATATGATTTACACTTTTATTAAAACATTTATTCATAAAAAAATCCTCCCTTATACTTTATGAGTATAATGAGGACTTTATAATTCATTTATTCATAAATTAGCATCTAATCTAAGTTTATCTGCTAGTGTTGCAATAAATTCTGAATTAGTTGGTTTAGCACGATCATAATCTACCGAATTACCAAAAAGTGATTCCATAACATCATAATCTCCTCTATTCCAACTAACCTCTATAGCATGCCTAATTGCTCTTTCAACTCTAGATGCTGTTGTATCATAACGATTAGCAATTTCTGGATATAATTCTTTTGTAATAGCTCCTATCATTGAAGGATGATTATACATTAAATCTATACTATCTCTAATATAGTTATAACCCTTAATGTGAGAAGGTATTCCTAGTGAATGTAAAAGTGACGTAATAGCCATTTTAAGATCCTTATCTCTAATAGTTAACTTACTATACTTATTATTAATAATTGACGTAATATGACCCTCTAAAGTATCCATACGGTATGGCTTCAAAAGATAATAATTAACGCCTATCTCCATACATTTATTAATTACTTCAATCGAATTCATACTAGTAGTAATAATTGACTTTAAATTAATATTATTATTCTTTAGTTTTTCCAAAACCATAAGCCCATCCAATTTTGGAATAATTAAATCCATAATAACAACATCAATATTCATATAATTAGAAGATATCTTATTAAAAGCTTCTTCACCATCATATGCCCATCCAACTACTTCAATACCTACGTGACTACTAAAATACTGCTTTACTTCCTCTACGATATTTTTATTATCGTCCACCATAAAAACGCGTATTTTATTTTTCATTTTCTCTCCTTTATTTTACCACGCATTATAATTATAATATGATTTACGACAAATAAAAAGGAAATCTTTTGTAAAGTGTTGTCAATAATTGTAAACTATTGTCGAATGATGTTAGATTTACCTAATTCTTTTAAACTCTTATTTGGAGTAGGTAATTTTTCTGGTAATACTCCTCCCTGTTTTTTTATTACCTCCCTAATATCTTTTCCAACTTTAAAATGAGCTTTATTTGCTACTCTTTCATCTTTAATATTTTCATTTATTAATTTTTGTTCAGTTAAAGATATTCTAAATAGATTAGCAGATAGTTCGATACTTCCCATATTATCTAATATTTCCTCACGATATCTTAAACCTTTTCTTTTAGCTATATCATCTGCAGTTTCACCATTATATAAGCCTTTATATCCAGCATTATGAAACTTATCAAAGTTTTTTACCCCAGCATTTTTAGCTGCAATATTTAATGAATAATTACCTTTTTTAGTTAAACTCCTCTGATAAAATCTTTTCTCATCTTCAGAGAGTTCATTATACTCTTTTTCAATTAATTCTTGTTTTCTAGTTTGAATAGCAAAGTAGGTTTGTGCCAAAGCAATAACTTTCTTTCTAGTATCACCATTTTGAGTAATAAGATAGCAAGCATATCTACTTAATAAATAATCATTAACAATCTTTCTAGCGCCTTTTGGCATTTCTATCGTTTTGCCAACATTGGCAAAATGTTCCGAGATAGTAATATTTGATTTATAACAGGCCACCTTAGCCTTTTCAATTACGCTTTCAAATCTTCTCCACTGTGCATATTCTAATACACCCTGTAGTTCTCTAGCTAACCAGTATTCTTTTCCATATTTATCTATATGTTTGATATTCTCAAACATCTTCACATTATATATTTTTATATCGTTCATATAAACACGCTCCTTATATTTATATTAACGAAAAAAAGCATATTTCCTTTTTTACTTATAAAAAAAGTGGTTAAAACCACTTTTATTGCAATCCTTTTAACTTACTTTCAAGATCTTTTTTATCAAAAGGTTTATAAATAATTCCATCAAAACCTTCATCAATTAATTCTTTCTTAGTCTTAATATCTTTATTCTTAGATATTACTAATACTTTACCCTTAAAATCTTCATCTTTTAATTTCTTAAGTAAGCTTCTAGCATCTATCTTTTCCATAAATTCATCTATGATAACAATATCATAATTAACATTATTTCTAATATTATCTAAAGCATTTTTAGTTACATTAAACTCACTGACTTTAAAATTATACTTCTTAGCATACTTCTTAATAAACTTACTATCATTCTTATCTAAAGTAATTACTGCACAAGTTTTTTGATTCTTTAAAGATTCACTATATTTAACAATTTGTTCTTCTTCTTTAGATAATTCATTATGAACTATTTTCTGATCAATAGTTATATTAATAGTAGTACCACCATAATTATTACTATCTATCGCAAAAGTCCCACCAATAACATTAATCATCTTACGAACAACTTTTAAATTTAAATCCATATTATCTAAAGACTCAATTTCTTCTTTTTCTAAATCATGATTATCACTCATAATTTCATTTTGTTTAAATATATCTATTCCCTTACCAGTATCTTCTACTGTAAAAAATAATCTTGCTACATCATTTTTAATAACAGATGATACTCTAAATTCAACTGAACCTTTATCAGTATATTTAATTGAATTATCTAATATACTAGCAAGTATTTGTTTTAATTTAATTGAATCCCCGTATAATTCTTCAGGTAAATCATCGCTTAGATTTAATCTAAAATCTATATCTTTATTTATATCTTTTTTCTTTAAAGAATATACACTTTCTAATAATAATTTTAAATTATACTTATTATTAGTAGTTTGTAAATGAATAGCATCCATATCACTAATATCTATTGTTCTTCTAAGCATATTACGAGAATTATCTAGGTTTTCTTTTAATTCACTTAAATAATATTTAGATTCTTCTTCACTTTTAGCATTTATTATATTTGAATAAATACTATCAATCTTATCAATTCTTTTTTCAATATCACTAGATATTGTATATAAGAAAGTATTCTTATCATTAGCTGTCTTTTCAGATAGTTTTTGGGCTTTAGAAAGTTCTTCAACCATAAGCATATCTGGATTTTCAATGGTATGAAACATTAAGAAACACATTAAAGATTCTATATAACATACAATCATTAATTCTGGATTATTTTTCTGAATAATAATTGCAATCCCAGCCATTATCAAATACATAAATAATGGTATCATTTTCTTTTTAGGTATTTGTTTTCTATTAATAACAGAAAGACAAACTAATATTACAGAAGTAACTCCACCAACAGCAAAAGAATATGAAACAGCTGGTCCATATGAATAAAAAATCAAATTATCCAAATCTAAATGAACAGACATTGGTAAAAAGAATATGATTAATGTTGCAAAAAGATATAATGCAAAACTAAAAGTCAAAACCTTATCTTTATTATCTTTATTAGCAAGAATGACAATATAAGTAAGCATAAGTAAGCCAAAAATAATAAAATAAGCTAAATATAGTTTAATAACAAAATCACTTACAAAAACAGGCAATGTATTATACTGATATGAGCATTGAGCTGACAATAATTGTAAAAATAAACCAATAATGTTAGCAACCATCATAATAACAAATATCTTGTTTTCTTCATTTTTAATTCTTTCTTTAGAAAAATATATAATTAAAAGAATTATCATATATATTATACAGAAATATGTTAAAAATGTTAGCTTAGTAACTACCATCCATACCACCTCTATTATATATATAATATCATATTATTAATGTTTAGTGTACGTTTTTATTAAATCCTTATTTGATATGTAAACAAAACCGTCGTTTTCAGATTTTATCTTTACGAAATCTCTCTTAGTTGAGCTTGCCATTGGGAAAGATTCTCGAATTTTAAAATATTCCGGAACAGCCCTAATATCTTTTAATCTATTATGAATCATTGCTTGGATGAGCTTAAGTTCTACGTCTTTATTCATATTAACGCCTTCATAAAACTGAACATGTGCACATAAATCCCCATTTGGATTAATAAACACTTCTGCATCATAAACATAAGGATGTTCTAAAATAGCATTTTTAATATCGAAGTTATAAAACTTTGCCCCATCAACTACTGAGTAATCACTTCCTCTACCCTCATAGATTACATCTCCAGTAGCCATAACGTATCCAATATCTCCAGTATGTTTAAACTCTTTTGTCTCATCAAAGAAAACCTTATCACTTAAATCAGGTCTATTATAATAATCAAGCATACCACAATTTGTTTTAACTACAAGTTCTCCTCTTTCACCATAAGGAAGTTCATTTCCTTCTTCATCAACAGCCATAACTATTACACCTGGTATAGGATACCCAACAGAATTTGCTGGATGATCAATTCCATTTAATTCAGCTGTAACAATTGAACCATTTTCACAATTACCATAACTCCTTTTAGCTTTTTCTTTACATCCGACTGATTTTAAAATTTCATTTAATCTTTGTTTATTTTTTTCAGTAGATAAAGTTCCTCCAATATAAATATTTCTTAAATCTCTATAATCTAAAATATTGGTTTTTAATTTAAATTTAAATAATTTTTGCTTTCTAACTTCATCCAATCCAGCAAACAATTCTGTAGTTGCTACTCCCCAATTAATTTTATGTAACCCCAAATTTTTAGAGTAAATTAAAGGATCAAATCTTGGATCTTGATATAAAGTACAGCCATAATAAAGCGCAGTTGTTCCATCTGCTATAAGACCAGTAGAAGCCCAAGTTGGAATTGCCTGATAAACCAACTGTCCTCTACTCAAATCAAATCCAAATGCTCTATAAGATTCAGCAGAATTATTAAATGTGTCATGAGAAAGAGTTATCCCTTTAAGTACTCCTGTTGTTCCAGAAGAATATACTACTGCTACTGGCATATCTTTTTTATATGGTGCAATTTTAGGTATATCTAACCCTTCGCCTTCTTTTATAAAATCATTATAAGAAATAAATCCTTCCGGAGTCTTACTAGCTTTTTGAATTCTTCTTAAAGGAGATGAATTGAGTGTTGGAACATATACTACTTTTTCTATAGAGGTAGTTTTAATAACTTCATCAAAAACATCCTTAAACTTTTCATAAAATGCATCCATAATAATTAAGATTCTAGAACTATCCTTAGATATATCACTCTTCATTGTCTTAATATCTAAATATGGTGCAATATAAAGACCAGTGGCACCTAGTCCACCAATACCATAAACGCATGTCATTGCTTCTGGAATTCCTGGCATACAAACAGTAACAACATCGCCTTCTCCAATACCATTAGCTTTTAATGCTTTCATTAAATCAGCAATGCGCTCAAAAAATTCTTTATAAGTTATTTTATTATAAAAATACTCAAGGGCTATACCATCTAAATTATCTGCATTTTGTCTTAATAAAGCATATGTAATATTTTCACCTTGTCTATCAGCATGATATTTTTCCATATCATAATGCTTAAGAGATGGCTGATCAATACTAGGATATCCAACCATTGGGCCTTGTAATTCCCCATTAGCAATTCTCCTAAGATATTCATCTCTTAATTTTTGTTCTTCTCTTGTAAAAGTCTTAATATGTTCTTTTAATTTTAGTAAGTCATCTTTATTCATAAAAATCCCCCTACTTTCACATATTTATCGTACCACAAATAAAGTGCAAGATTCAATAAAACCACATCAAAAAAAGAAAGTTTTAACTTTCTTTTTTATTCATTAACTTAAATAATTTTTTAACATATTCGCATTGATTATAATCCTCATGATAAATATCTTTATTACGATTATAGGCCCCTTGTGAGCACCCTGCTCCACAAGAACCAATTGCAGGACATTTTAAACATTTTTCTAATCTAAAACGATTCCTTTTTCTAAAATAATCCCAATTTGAATTATTAATAAAG
>CACXGV010000004.1 GCA_902767375.1 uncultured Erysipelotrichaceae bacterium | reverse complement strand
TTCATTATAATTCAATCTCTCCTATCTCACTTGATAAACTAATTTTTAAATTACCATTTCTTTCTCTTAATTCATCTATAAACATTTTTTCATTAACATTATTTTTAACATTTACTAAATATTTAAGTTCAAACATACTACCTAGATTAGTTGTTTTTACTTGTAAAAGTTCATTTTTATCCGTATATTTATTTAATATATCATTAAAAATATCTGTATAATCCAAATTCTCTGGTAATAATATTTTTAAATATTTTTCTTTTTTATCTTTATCAAATAAACTTACTTTACTCAATATTATAAACATTAATGCTGCAAAGATTGTCATAACTGGAGCAAGTACTATATAACCAGCACCCAAAGCAAGACCTACTGCCATAGCAAAGAATACTGTAAGTATTTCTTTACTAGTACCAGGAACTGATCTAAATCTTACTAAACTAAATGTTCCTGCTACTCCAACTGCCATCCCTAAATTACCATTCACCACCATTATAACACTCATTACCATAAGTGGTAATAATGATATAGTTGTTAAAAAGTTCTTATTGTATTTACCTGTTGCTTTATGAGTTAAAGCAATTATAACTCCTAAAACAACAGCTACTAAACTAAGAATTATTATCGCTCCAGCACTAACTCCCCCGCTAATTATATTTATTAACATAAATCTATCCTTTCTTTACTATATATACTTCCTATCTTAGAAAATGATATAGAATATATTTTAAGTTCTGACAAAATTCTAGATAACCAAAGTGGCATACTACCTAATGTTTTAATTTCCATTATATATTTATCATCATCAAAATAATAATTTCCCTTATCACCATATTCTAATCTTAAATTATCCTTTCTACTTCTTAAATTACTATCAATTGTAATTCTTAAATTTTTATTCCCTTTACCTAAATAACTTTGCCTATCATAAGCTAAAAATATAAATGGTTTTAATTTATAATAATTAAAATAATAGTCTAATTCTTTCATTATTTGTTCATCTTTAACATATCCATTATCTATATAATTATAAAAATCTTTTAATTGCATTTTACATCTTCTTTTTCCTACCACACCTTTATATTTATCTTTAACTTCTAAATAAACTCTACTATCTAAATTAGGTACATTATAACTTCTAAGTCTTACTTTATTTTTAAATGTAGGTTTTTCTAATGAATTAATTATTAATTCATTATCATCATTATCAAAATAAATATTACATATGGTACTTTCAAAATAAGGATCTTTTTCTACCATCTGATTTATTTTATCTAAAAATAAATCTTTTATATTTTTATCTAATAGATATTTTTGTTCTACTCTTTGAAAGACATTTACATCCATTATTTCTCCTTTCGTGATTTAATTGTATGCCCTCAAAATGAAAATAAAATGAAAAAAAAGATAATTTTGTGTGAAAATTATCTTTTTATAATTATAAATTATAAATAATTTTTAACTACTGCCTTTAACAGTCGAAACCACAAATGGATCATTTTGAGTCCCAGAACCAGTTGTAACTAAAGATGGTTCTAAAACAATAGCAGCTTTAAGCCCAGTTGCCCTCGTCAATCTACCAGACGATGCTAATAATCCATATATGTTAGAACGCCACATAAATGCCTCAGAACCATTAAAATATGCCGGACTAAGTGACCACCATGCACTACCTTCTGCATTATGTACTAAAAAATTAGACGAATTATTAATTCCACTAACTAAACCCGCAAAATTAAGTTCATCAAATGATAGTAAACCTATCTTATATCCATCTGGTAAAGCATCATTACCACCATAATTATCCTTTGTAGTATATCTCGATAAATTACTCGTATCAGTTGTTCTAAGTGTAGGTGTCGCACCACTTTTACGATCCCAAGATGTAGATGAAATCATTCTTTCTGTTGCTGAATAATAAGTTGGATTAGTTCCAAAACCTGCATTTAATGTTCCGCCAGTTAAACCGCCAGGATTAAAACTAGCACTAGCAACAGTTTTATCATTAAACCAAATTGCATCAACAATTTGCTCATCTGGATCATACGCCTTTAATCTTAAATCATAAAACTTTATAAGATTTTGAAGTGCTACACTTCTATTAGTATTAGCATGTTCATTTGCATAAGAAGTAGCCCGTGCAGTACCATACATATATCCAATATAAGCATTTGCATTATAACCAGAAGCAAAAGCACTAGCACCATTTTGTCCATCAGTCGAACTATCATATTTTGCAAAAGAACCCAATGGATCCGCATTAGCAAGCGAACAAGGATTAGAATCATGATCAGTGCTTTGACTATATAAAGTCACCCTAATACCACCGCGGGATTCAATTCTGGTAATTCTCCAGCACATTCCAGCAAATACTAAATAATTATTCTCTGGATTACCTCTAAGATAAAAGGAACTACCTAATTCATCTTGAGTAACGCCTAATACTGCCTCTTCTGCAAATACATATTCTATATAATTAGGTTTTGCATCAATTACTTTTACAACTACAGTAATATTAGATGTATCTTTTAAAGTATCAGTTTCAAAGGCAATACCTGATAGCCTAAATGATGGAATATATTTTCCGATTAACCCTCGATAATTTTCACTATACTTTAAAGTATTGGTTCCTAAGAATTCAAATTTAGTTGCCGTTTCATCACCTATTTGATGAATAGCTTCACCATAAGTTAAATAATAATTGCTTTGTGTACTATTAACTTGTATTACACCTTTAACGCGCCTTATAACGCAATTATTAAGATTTGTTGCTGTAAATTGATAAATTTCGCCAATATTTGAAGTATTTACTGACGTATCAGTATCACTCATTACACTAGCAAGTGTATCACCTACTGTATATTTCCCTCTTATATTTTCATATCCAGAACTATAAAGAACGGTATGAACTCCAGTTAAAGTATATAAACCTGTAGATGAATCTTGTGTGTAACCATCCGCATACGTAATATATTTAACTTGATTATTAGCATCAACTTGATTATTCTTATAATTAATACCATAACTCGGTTGTTCTCCAGGAATAGTCCATGTATCAGTATAATCACCAAGAGTTTCTCTTATCTCATGAACAAGTTCACCATCAGTAGCAGTATACCAGACAGTTGGACCAACTCCAGTAGTAAAATTAACCGTACATTGAGTTCTATTTTCCGTTAAATTATATACTGTAAATACCCATTTTTCCCCATCCCATAAAACTCTACCAGTTGTATTTATTGGTTTATTATCAAGTTGAACACAATTAACTGATGTATCAAACTTATTAGTTGTTGGAAAGTTTTCTTCTTCATTACCATTAATTATTGTTTTAACAATTAAATCATCTTCCACATACTCTTCACTTATTTGACCTGTTAATGTTAAAGCATTATGAGCATAACCTGAATTAATTCCTATTCTTATATAATAATCTGTATTTGTATCATTCTTAATAACCAATCTTATTTTTTTAGTACCATCTGGAGTTACTGATCCACTAACAGAATCAACTGTTTTAGATGAATAATAAACTTCAAAATCACTAGGCTTAGAAACAACGTTATTACAAGCAGAATCAGTACATACTTCATAAGTTATTTCATATTTAGTATTATAAGCATTTTCCGCTACAATAACCACATTACTCCTAGTAATTTCTTCCGCTGGAGCACTTATAATATCAGTATCATTACCATTTACACTTTTACTATAAACTAAATTACTAACAGTTAAATCAGCTGCTCTTTTATTTGTACTTTGGGTAAATGCACTAAAGGTAAAATTTAAAACAATGCAAAAAACTATTATCATGGATAATAGACTTAAAAATAATAATCTTTTACTGTCCTTTATTGTTTTAAATATGTTCATCATACCCATCCTATTATATATTATATATCAATAATCCTAGTCTTTCAACCTTTCACTTACAATATCTTTAGTAAGTTCATCAATTAAGAAGACAACCACTACTATAATTAAAACATAACCTACCTGTACTATATTTAAGGAACTTACGCCAAATATAGTACTAACAGGAGTAAAGAAAATAATCAAATTAACAGCCATTAAAACTAACATACTCTTATTAAGCATATTATTTTCAAAGAAATGATATCTTATTAGTGGTTCTTTTAAATTACGACAAGAATAAGCATACACCATTTCTAGTAGTATTAAAGTTAAAAATGATGCTGTAGTAGCAATTTTTACATCAAAAAGTTTTAAATTCACCACATAAACAAATAAAGTTGCCATTGTTTTAAGTGCTGCACTTAATCCAATCTTACCAATCATAAATGGCGTAAAGAATTTACTATCATTACTTCTAATATTTCTTTCCATAATATTAGGTGCTTCCTTTTCAAAAGCAAGGGCTATAGCTGGAAGTGAATCTGTTATTAAATTTATATATAATAAATGAATTGGCAAAAAGATTTCTAATCCCATAAGCATTGGGATAAATACTACTAATATTTCTGCTAAATTACCTGATAATAAATACACTAAAACATTTCTAATATTATCATAAATTCTTCTGCCTTCTCTAACAGCAGCTACTATAGTTGAGAAACTATCATCAGATAAAATAATATCAGATACATTTTTAGAAACTTCAGTTCCTGTTATTCCCATTCCAATACCAATATCTGCTTCTTTAATAGCTGGAGCATCATTTACTCCATCACCAGTCATAGCAACAACCTTACCATTAGCCTGCCAAGCATCAACTATCATAAGTTTTTGGGCTGGTGTAACTCTAGCATAAACAGAATATTTCTTAACGACTTCTTTAAGTTCTTCTTTAGAATATTTTTCAAGTTCACTACCAAGAACCGCTTCACTATCATCTTTTAAAATACCAGTTTTTTTAGCTATTGCTATCCCAATACCTAAACTATCCCCCGTAATCATAATTGGTCTAATGTGGGCCACCTTACAAACTCTAATCGCGTCTACCACATCTTCTCTAGGAGGATCTATCATACATACAAGACCACTAAAAACTAAATCTTCTTCATTTAATAATGTTGGTTTATTTTTAAACTCATGATATGCAAAAGCAAGTATACGATATGCTTTCCCCGATAATTCTTTTTCTTTCTCTATTAAAGACTTTTTAATCACATCAGTTAACTTTTTGGTTTTACCATTAATAAATACTTTGGTACATCTACTAATTACTGATTCGAAAGATCCCTTACAAATTAAAATATATCCATTATCATTAGTATTTAAAGTAGACATCATTTTTCTTTCACTATCAAAAGGAATATCATCTACTCTTTGATATTTTTCTCTTACCTTTTCTACATCAATAAACTTTTTAGCATATTCATATAAAGCAACCTCTGTAGGATCTCCTATATAGCCATCATCATTAAAACTTACATCATTATTAAGAACCATCATTCCAAGTAAAAAATCATCAGGATTATCATTAAAGTATTCCTTTTCATTATAATAGATTTCTTCAACTGTCATGATGTTTTGTGTAATTGTGCCTGTTTTGTCTGAACATATTATTTCAGTACAACCAAGAGTTTCTACTGAAGGCATTTTTCTAATAATAGCCTTCTTTTTAGCCATTGAAGATATTCCTAAAGATAAAGTAATTGTAATAACAGCAGGAAGTCCTTCTGGTATAGCCGCAACCGCCAAAGACAAAGAAAGCATTAATATTTCTAATATTTTTAACCCCTTAACTAACCCTAAAATAAACATTATTCCAATAATAATTAATATTATGACTGATAATGCTTTGCTAATTTCTTCAATTTTCTTTTGTAGAGGAGTTACTTCTATAATTTCTTTATCAAGCATAGCTGCTATCTTACCAAATTCAGTTTCCATCCCAGTATTCGTAATAACTACCAAGGCCGTACCATAACTAACTATCGTACCAGAATAAACCATATTAAATCTTTCTGATAAAGGTGCTTCAGTTATCTTTTTATTATGTTTATTAACTGGAACTGACTCTCCTGTTAAAGATGATTCATTTATTTTTAGTGATGAACATTTAATAATTCTACCATCAGCAGGCACAATGTCCCCTGCTTCTAAAGATAGTATATCTCCCGGAACTAATTCTCTGCTATCTATTATTTTAAGTTTTCCATCTCTTAAAACTTTAACATGCGTAACTTGCATTTTCTTTAAAGCATCAAGAGCCTTATCGGCTTTTTGTTCTTGAACATAACCCATAATAGCGTTAATAACAACTATTAAAATAATTACTATACTATCAGTAAATGATTCATTATTAACTATAGATATTATAAATGCTATTATAGCAGATATAATTAAAATAATAATCATAGGATCATTAAATTGATTTAAAAACTTTTTAAAATTAGATTCTTTTTTCTTTTCTAAAAGTTCATTATAACCATTTTTTTCTAATCTATTTTTAGCTTCCGTAGATGATAATCCTTTATCGCTAGTATTTAATAATTCATATACTTCTTTAACTGAATTATTGTAAAACATAGTTATCACCACCTATTATTCTTTTCTATTTTAACACATATTTTTATTTCTATAAAGATTAAAACATGATATAATTTCTTTAGAAAGAATGGGTTCTATGAATACAGTAATTTTTATAATTTCCGGTAAAGGGCATACAGGAAAAGATACAACTGCAAATTATATAAGAGATTATGCTTTAACTAAAGGCAAAAAAACTCTTAAGTTGCAGTTTTCTTCCTACATCAAAATGTATGTAAAAAATATTACTAATTGGGATGGGAGCGAAGAAACTAAACCTCGTGAGCTATTACAAGATTTAGGTTCAACTATAAGAGAAAACATTAAAAATACTTTCTTTATAGATCGCATCATTGATGATATTAAAATCTATTCTAACTATTATGATATCATCACTATAACTGATGCTAGACTTCCTGAAGAGTTAGATTTAATTAAAGAAACTTTTCCCAATAGTATTAAACTAAATATCCAAAGACCTAATTATGAAAATAATCTATCTTTAAAAGCTAAGAATCATATAACTGAACACGCTTTAGATAATTATCATAATTTTGATTATGTTATTATCAATGATGGTTCCCTAAATGATTTAAAAGAAAAAGTAGAACAAATTCTAACAAATATTATATAAAGGAGGACATATGAAAAAGCTAGTATGCTTATTATTAGTAGGATTCTTATTAACAGGTTGTGCACTTCTAAATAATACTAAAACATATACATCTAATGGTATCAGTGTTACGATGGATAGTGGCTTTTATGAAAAAGAACTAGTATCTCAAACAGTATATTTAGAAAGTAAAGATGCAATCTTTACAGCTTTAAAAGAAGATTATGCTTCTCTAGCTGCTGTCAACATAACTAAAGATTCAACTTTAAAAGATTACACTGACATAGTAAAAACTGTTAATGGAATGACAGAATCATTTACCGAAAAAGATGGCTTAATATATGCAACATATGAAAAAAATGTTAGTGGTAAAGATTTCTTCTATTTAGTAACTGCTTATAAAACTGATGATGCATTTTGGTTAGTTAACTTTGCTTGTAATAAAAAAGATAAAGCAAAATTTGAACCAAAATTCATTGAATGGGCTAAAACAGTTGAATTCAAATAAAAAAGTTTCTCACGAAACTTTTTTTATTGTAATAAATCTAAATATATTTGATAATCTTCATCACCAAAACATACAAAATAAACATCTATATTATCATAATTACTATCTTTAACAGCCTTAATTGCAATCTTAGCTGCTTCCTTCTTAGGATAACCATATATTCCTGTACTTATACAAGGAAATGCTATACTAACCTTATCTAAATGATTATCATTTAAATAATCCCAAGCAAGCCGCATACTATTAAAATAGCAATTATATAAATTAACGGGATCACTTTCCTTATTAGAATATATTGGTCCAACCGTATGAATTATTTTTTTGCAAGGCATATTATAACCATTAGTCATTTTAGCTTTGCCTGTCTCACAACCACCTAGAGTTCTACATTCTTCTAATAATTCTCTACCTGCTTTACGATGAATTGCTCCATCAACGCCACCACCACCAAGTAAAGATTTATTAGCCGCATTAACAACAATATCTACATCTAAATTTGTAATATCTTCTTTTATAACTTTTATCATAATTACTTCTTACTTGTACTTTTCTTCTTAGTTGTACTAGTTTTCTTTTTCTTAGAATTTGTATTTGTTGTTTTTTTCTTAGTTGAAGTTGTATTTTTCTTTTTAGTAGTAGCATTCTTTGTACTTGCAGTTGAACTCTTTGATTTATTAGTAGTTTTCTTAGTAGGATTAGTCTTTTTAGCAGTTGATTTCTTAGTAGGATTCTTTTTAGCAGTAGTCTTACTAGAAACTGTATTTTTAACAGGTTTAGCTGTTTTAGTTTCTTGTTTCTCTTCAACTGGAATAACTTCCTTAACTACATCTTTAAGTGTATCTTTAAGAACATTTACTGCTTCCTCTTTAAGCTTATCTTTA
>CACXGV010000003.1 GCA_902767375.1 uncultured Erysipelotrichaceae bacterium | reverse complement strand
ATTAGTACTTGGATTTATTATGTTATCTTGAAGTAGTCCTGATTCTATTAAATCTTTTATCTTTACTATTACATATCCTTTTTCTTCGTAAAGATTTGTTAATATATCAGTACTATTTGAAGCATACAAATTAGCTGCTCCTCTTACTTTTTGATTAAACTCCTTAGTATCATTTTCTTGTTGTTTTTTAATATTTCTATTCATAGTTATTCCAATTGCAACTGCAAATATTGCTAGTAATGATACTACTACTAATATTTCAACTAAGGTAAATCCTCTTTTATCCTTCATTCTATCACCTATTATAGATTATAACATATAAAAAAGTGATTTACATCACCTTTTTATTTAATTAATTCGATATGATTAAAAATAAAATTGTTATTTTCTTTGTTAAAAACAAACCTATATTTTATAAAACTATCTACATTATCTTCTATATTTTTTTCTATACAGATAGGTTTTTCAGAATCTTTCGTTCTGTAAGCATTATTAATAACATCTATTTTATTATTATCTATTTTATGTTCATATTCTAAGTAGTATAAAACAAATTCAAGATAGAAATCAGTATTCTCTAAATAACTGCGATAATTATAGTAGCTTTCCCATCTATTTCCAAGGCATCCATTATTTTGAATTGTGCCAATATATTTGTTACTTTCTAGTTTAAGGGTACTACCAAGAATATCTATAGTATTTTGAAATTTATAATTTTTTAATGCTTTATTACCAAATAGTACTTCTATTGCTTTAGAGAAATCATTTTTTGAAAAAGTTACTAGATTTCCATTATCAAGTTGTTTAATAGTTATTTTATTTGAATTCTTTAAATAATTATATATTATATGATTGATTGTATTTATATTTAAATCATCAAGAGTTATTTTTTCTTTATTATTAAAATCAAAGTATTTCCCACTGGAGCAGGTGTTATATAGTGTGAATGCTTGTAGTAAATCATCTTTTATTTCTTCTTCATTGTTGTATAGACCATAAGGGGAGTCATTTTCTGGCATAGGCGTTTCTTTTTTTTGCTGATATTTAATAAATATAACTATTCCAACTATGACTATTATTACTAATGATATTATAAATATTATTTTTAAGTCTTTCTTCATAATAAATTACCTTTCAATGAATTAACAGAAATAAATATAATGAGCGCAGTAGTTAAGTGCTTGACCTGGTGTGATTCCAACATCACCATCATCGCACCAACCATGTTCATTTGATAGATATACTTCGTAGCAGGCTTTTTCATTACATGTGTATGAGCATCTACTACAACATGTTTCACATGCTTGAGTATTGCATGACGTTCCTGAATTTTGTGTTTCAGTTCCAGTTCCTGAGCAAGCAGTTGTATGGTCATATGCTGAACGTTTTGAGCAAGTACGATATTGATATTGTGTTCCACCACCACAATCTTTGCTGCAACTTGACCAAGACCATGAACCACAATTATAGTTTTCGGTTGAAGAACAACAGTTCATAGTATTACAAGCTGATCCTCCACTTGATTGATCATATTGTGCACATCTAGTAGATGTTACATATTTATCATATCCTAATTGATTTTTTGTTCCTCCACCACATTTTTTTGTACATGAATTTCCATCTTTTAGTATATATTTCATACATGCTGTATTTAATGATTTTGAATCTGAAACATATCCCATGGCATCTTTAGCAAAGACATATGCAGTTTGTCCAGGATATGGGTTGGCTTTGGTTATTATGCCTGTATTATTCGTTTTAGTTATGTTTGTCCAAGTACATCCGCTTGAACTATTAGTATTTGTTATACAATATGATACTACTCCACTATATGCATCTATAAGTGAAAAACTTATATTTGTTGGATCGCCTTCATTTGTTACTCTAAGTACTTCTACTTCTGGTTTTGATCTATCTATTCTTACCATTTTGGTAGCACTATTTCCGACATTTCCATCTGAATCTGTTGCTTGTAATACTAAACTATGTTCCCCTTCTTCACTTACTGATTGTGGTAGTGGGGTTTCATTTAAATTAACACTCTCTTCAGCTGGATTAAATGTTGCTTGTTCCCATAAACTTCCATCTTTTATTAGTTTTATGTTTTCGACTTTACTATATGTATCAGTTGCTGATCCAGTTAATGTTACATCATTTTTGGTCCAGTTTTCTGTACTTACATTTAATACTACTGTTGGTGGAGTATGATCTTCAATATTTACTGTAAATCCACTTCCACTTGTTGGT
>CACXGV010000002.1 GCA_902767375.1 uncultured Erysipelotrichaceae bacterium | reverse complement strand
CAGGGGGAAGAGAGCAAATAAAAAAGCCTCACGGCTAATTTATAAAATTGGTTCTTTCTCCTAGTTCATTTTTAGGTTGACCAAATGATTCTTTTCCTAATTTAATAGATTTCATTAAGAAGGCCATATTTCTACCTAAGTTATGCATAGTTTGTAATCCTTCTTTATCTTTTAAAACATCTTCTTTAGTAAACCCATGTACTTCATTCCAATAAGTACTTGTTGCTATTGGCATATTAGATATGCCAAAGTATTTATATATCTCATCAAGCGCATTAGTTGATCCTGCTCTTCTTGATGAAATAACTGCCGCTCCTACTTTCATACTCTTTTTAACATAACTACTATTAAAGAATCTATCTAAAAACGATATTAATGTTCCATTAGATCCACTATAAAAAACAGGTGTTCCAATTAATAATCCATCACATTCTTCAAAGATCTTAGCTGCTTCATTAACCGCATCATCAAACACACATCTTTTATTTTCTTTACAAAAATTACATGCAATGCAACCTCTAATATCTTTATTACCAATATGTAATGTTATAGTTTCAATACCTTCATTATTTAATTCTTTTTCTACTTCTTTAAGTGCACATGCTGTACATCCATCAGCATGTGGACTTCCATTAATTATTAATACTTTCATAAAGCCTCCATATACTATAATTCTATCATTTAGAAAATAAAAAATCTACATTAGTGTAGATTTTTTACTATTCAGTTCTCTTTTTATAACCAGCAATTAATTTTTCAATACCAGGTTGGAATAAGTAATCATCGAGTAACATGAAGAATAATCCAGTTACAAAAGTTAAAATACAAATTACAATCATCATACTATAGTATGGTGCATCTGGGAATACTACTGGTAAGCAGAATGCCCAAGCTCTATGTGCAATATACATATAGATAGAGTTCTTTCCTAAGAAACTAGATACAGGATTATCTAATGCTTTACTAATATAATCTTTTTTCATCATAGCAATGATAGTTAAGATAATAATAGCAAAACTAATTATATAAAGTGTTGTATTAGTTCCAGGTTTTCCAGAAATATATCCAGTTGCATAATTAGCATCATTAGAATATACAGCCCAACATACATAAGCAATTACGCAAGCATTAAATACAGTAAGCATAAATTTACCAAATGATCCAAATTCAATTTTCTTTAAACCTTGAATTGGTTCATATAATACTACACCTAACGAAATACCAGCTAAACCACGTAAAAGACCATTACATACTAAATTATTTAGAGCCATATTGAACCAAGCGCCACCTACACCAGACATAAACCAATAACCATATACTAAGAATACAATTAAAGGTCCAGTAAAGGCTTTAAACTTATCTTCATCTTTTGCTACCATATAGTAAACTAAGTATCCACAAACGATTAGTACAGAAATATACCAACCAGCTGGGAACCATAAATCAGGTTCTGACATACCGATACCAGTAATTACTATACCAGACATTTCTAAAATTGAAGATACAAATAGATGTGGCCATGTACTAATTGGATTATGTAAAACAAATATATTTCTTGCTACAAAGCAAGTAAATATTCCAAGTAGTAATAATGGATATAATCTTTTAATTCTTTTACCTAAGTATTTTGCAGCTTGTTTGGCTGGAGTAACATTTTTTGTTTCCCCACGTTCTTTACTGCTTTGATAACTTCTCATTAAGAAGTAACCAGATAATACTAAGAAAATAACTAAAACATTTCCGGCACCACCAAAGATAGTTGTTAATCCTTCAACCCCACGATAGTTACGGTTAATGTGACTAGCAACAATTACTATTGTAAACAAAAAGCGCCAAAATTCTATAGCATTATTTTTTACTTTTGCCTTCTTCACAAACTACTCCTTTCTATTATAATCATACCACTTTTTTACAGATGTAAATATAAAAATAAAAAGGAGTTTTTAGCTCCTATTTACTTAAAAATTCTCCTTTAATATCCATTTTTTTATCTTGAAAAATACGTTTATCCATCTCTTTTAAATCATTAGAAATTATAGGTTTAAATTCCATATGATCTAAAATATCTTTTTGTAAATCTACACCAGGTGCTATTTCAATTAACGCAACCCCTTCTTTAGTTAATTTAAATACGCATCTTTCAGTTACATAAAGAATTTCTTGATTATTTTTAATAGCTTGCTTAGCAGAGAAAGTTATTTGCTGAACTTTGTCTACAAATTTAGCTTTTTCTCCATCTTTAACAATTACTAGTTTACCATCTTCAACTTTTTCTTCTAAATTTACCGCAGTAAAAGTACCCATAAAAATAACCTTTTTAGTAGACTGGGTGATATTAATAAATCCTCCTGGACCAGTAACTCTAGTTCCAAATTTAGATACATTAACATTACCATCTTTATCAACCTCAGCAAGACCAAGAACAGCCATATCTAAACTTCCACCATTATAAGCATCAAACTGTTCAGCAGTCGGTATAACTGAGTCTGGATTGACAGCTGCGCCAAAGACAACTCCACCAATTGGAACTCCCCCAGTTGGACCTGATTCAACTGACAGATAAATATTTTCACTCATACCTTCTTCAGCGCATACATTTGCAACTGAATCTGGCATTCCAACTCCAAGGTTAATTACATCACCTTTTTTAAGTTCCATCGCACTACGTCTACCACATACTTTTCGCTCATCAAGAGGTCTGATTTTTATATCTTCAAGTTTAATTCTTTTATCCCCAGTAAGTTCTGGTCTATAGAAAGGAATATTATAATCACCAAGTTCTTCAGTTGGTGGATTAATAACAACATAATCTACATAAGATGAATGAATTAAAACATCTCTTGCTCTAAAAGCATTTGCTTCCTTAACATCTTTAACTTCGACTATTACAATACCGCCACTATTATGAGTTGCAATAGCCATATTATATTGTTCACCAATAATTCCCTCTTCTTGAAAAGAAATATTACCATCTTTATCAGCATAACTTGCTTTTAAAAGTGCTACATCAATTTTAAATGAATGATAAAATAAATTTTCTTTACCATTAATATTTATTAGTTCAACAATTGGTTCAAGCTCTTTTGCTTTTTCATTAGCAGCACATCCTTCTATTCTAGGATCTGCAAATGTTCCAAGTCCAATATGCGTAATAATGCCTTCTTCATGTCCAGCTATTGCTCTATATAAATGATTAATTACTCCAAGAGGAACTGCAAATGCTGGAAATTGATTACTACCAATTGCATTACCAAATACTCTACCCATTCCAAGATGAGCACATATTGCTCTTCCAACCAATCCTTCTTTTGCAAGCATATTCATACCTACATCATCATTAGTTAAATTACCAGGAGAGATACCACATGTAACACCAATATTTCTTGGATGCCCTGTACTTAAATAAGAGTCCATTACACTTCTAATAAGTGCTTCAGGACTACCTGATCCACCACTTCCTGAAATAGCAACCATGTCTCCATCTTTAATTAAAGAGGCAACATCTTTTTTATCTATTATCTTCATATAACCACCTATTTTAAATATACCAAAATAATAAAAAAAAAGAAATGATTAATCATTTCTTTTTAGTTCTTTTTTAAGACTGTTTTTTCCATAACAATCTTAACTACCATAGATAGTCCAAGAGTAATTACAACAGTAGGAATAAATACTGTCCAGAAAGAATAAATAGTTTCTGGAGTATTTTTACCTAAAACTCTAAGTACTCCGATTGCTACAGGATAATGTAACATGTAAATATATAATGATAATCCACCTAAATAACTAAGAAGTCCGCTAGTTACATCATTGTTAAGTGCTTTGCTTAAACCATCTTTATTTAGAAGTGATAAAGCAACTACCATAATACATAAGAATGCTACTGGCCATCTTTGTAATCCAAAATATGTTGGTTGATAAACAATATACCATCCAAGAACTACACTTAAGAATAAGTTAAGAACTGTTAGAAGTCCAGTGTGTTTAACACCTTTATTCTTAATTAATTCAAGAACATACCAAAGAATTACACCAATTAACATACCAATCATAACAAAGATAAATCCATTGTTAAAACCAATAGTTGCAGTTGCGCCAGTTGCGCTACCACCCATACCATTAGTTGATGCTAATTGTGTTCCAAATGTAGACCAAGCTGTTTGAGCAGCTCTAGTATCAGTATAACTCCACCATCCAGCGAAGAAAATAGAAAGAGCAGGTGCAACAAATCCAGACATTACATCTTCATTTTTACATAATCCCCAATAAATAAAGTAACCAATGATTATAATTGCAGATATAAACCATAATGTACCATTTAAATTGAAGAATTCTCCACCAGTACTTCTAAGACCTACAGCATGGAATCCTAAGAATTCCCAAATACTATTAAATAACATACCAACAGTTTCTTTTACACCATATTGAGGGTAGAAGAATTTAGTACTGATGATAACACCTAAAACATATCCAAGAATTAATACAGGAAGTAATGCTTTAACTCTAGCCCAAGTATACTCGAATGCTCTACTTAATGAACTCCTTTCGTTATATTTTGGATCAGCGGCAAGTTTTTTATAATGTGCTACTAAGAAATATCCAGCAGTAATTGTGAATAATAGTAGTACTTCACTTGAACCAAAGAACCAATTACTTGTTTCCATATAGTATCCAGTTTTATCATTACAACTTCTTGCAATAATCCAACCTACGTGGAAACCTATGATTGCAATTGCAGCAAATACACGCCAAAATTCAATTGCAACATTACGTTTTTTGACTTCTTTGACTTCTTTTTTTGCAGCCATAAAAAATAACTCCTTTCCATGATATCTCTATCCTAATCCATTGTACCATAAAAAAAGCAAAAAAACTAACTATATTTTTTTACTTTTTTATATATTATTTTTGATAAATTCAGCTAACTTAATATCGGCTGGACATAAATCATAATCAAGTAATTCATTTTTATCTACAAATCTATATTCAGAATGATCATGCAAATGAAATTCACCTGATATATATTTGCATGCATATAAACGAAGTTCAATTGCTTTACTAGGATATTCCCATGTATTACTTGTTAAATATCTAATCGCTTTAATATTCACCTCAAATTCTTCTTTTATTTCTCTTTCAATTGCTTCTTCTTCAGTTTCATGCTCTTCAACTTTACCACCAGGAAACTCCCATTTACCTAAAACTTCACCTGATCCTGTACTTCTTTTAGCAATTAAGTATTTTCCATCTTTTTCTATTAAGGCTGCTACTACTTTAATCATATATTCTCCTTATTTTTCTATTATTTTAATAGCCCCTGCCGGACAATTAATCACCGCAGTTAATGCTTCTTCTACATCACCTTGACTAATATCAGGTCTTACTTTAGGTTT
>CACXGV010000001.1 GCA_902767375.1 uncultured Erysipelotrichaceae bacterium | reverse complement strand
TAATCTAACTTTAACTCCATTAATTTTATAAGTTTGTAAATTAGGATTTTGTCTACTGTTTGTTTTATTATTTGCATGAGAACTTAATTTAACAAATAAAGGTTTTGCTTTTAATACATTCTTTGCCATTAGTTTGCCTCCTTAATCAAAATTCTTTATGATTTTAACATAGTTTATAGTTAATTGTCAATTAAAAATGCTTCTTAAATTCATTATATGATGTTTTTGAATTGATTATTAAGTTATCTAGATAATTAGTAGGATTTATATTATCAATATTAGGGTTATAAATACTAGCAAATGATTCTAGTAGTTTAGTATTAAAACCTAAATGATCTAAATAATCTAAATATTTTTTATATTCTTCTAAAGATATACGATAGACAAGTTTATTATTGGAAAGCAGCTGCATGATAATCATAATAAAGCAAAAAATATCAGTATCAGTTGTTGCTTTAGGTAGAGAATCTTTGGCTAGGGGGTATTTACTTATTGAAGAAGCTAGTCCCGTGGCCAAAAAATAATTAACTCTTCCATTATGATTATGAATATTCATTCCATCAGTATCTATGGCGTACATTTTATTATCACTCATCATAAAATTATCTGGATGAACATCACCAAAAGCTAGATTTAGATTCTTTGGCGCATTTTTTATTTTTTGTAATATAGTACCTAATTCTTTTAAGATTTCAATTTGAGATTTTAAAGGTAAGACATTTGGTTTTAAGAATAGAGATATATTACAACCTTTAACATAATCTAATGATATACCTTTAAATGAATCTTCTACATATACTAATTCTTCTGGTAATATTAATTCTGGAATATCTATTTGTTTTTTAGATGATATGATATCCATTATAGCTTCTTCTTTGTGTTCTAGGATATCTGTTCTTTTAGTTTGATACATTTTATATATCTTATTTGGATTATGAGGTACTTTAAAGAAAGATGCTTCTGATGCGTTAATATCTTCATCTATTAGAAGGGGTTTTAATTTTTTATATTGTTTTTTAGTTAAATCTATTGTTTTCATATTAAAGTTCTCCTAAAGGTATGAAGAGATGTATCTTTATTTAAAGTTTTAATTGAATCTAAATATGGAAGAGGGTCTAGATTTGGAGTGGTATTTTGATAGATACTTGCAAATGATTCTAATAATTTAGAATTTAGTCCTAGTTTATCTAGATAATCTAAGTAGTAATTGAATTCATTTATATCAATAGTGTAAAAGAATTCTTCATTGGAAATAAGTTCTAGAATCATCATGATAAAACAAAAGATATCAGTATTAGGATCTGGTTTTATCATGCCAAAGTCATTTGATTCATATTTTTTAATATCATAAATATTTCCGTTATTATATAAATAAAAGTTAGTAATACCTGGGGAGTCATATAGTTTCATACTATCTGTATCTATTCCAATGGTTCTAGGATTAGATAATTCTGGATTAACTAAATTAATTCCTTCAACCATAAAGTTATCTCCATGAACATCAGCATAAGCATTAGTTTTAAGTCCTAGAGTTCTAACATCTTTTAGGATAGTTCCGATTTGCTTTAATATTTCTATTTTTAAAGATAAGGGAATGTCTTTTGAGGTTAGATAGACACTTGCATTAGAACCATGAATTTTAGGTATAGCGATACCTCTAAATTGATTTTCAACATAGACTGCTGCAGTGGGGATTAAAAGATTTTGAATATCAGTTTCTCTTTTAAAGTGCATTAAATTATTAATTGATTGAATCTTTTTATTAATATATTTATGAGAATATGATAAATTATAGATTTTTAATAATTCTTCTTCATTTGCTGGATTGGAATATAAAGTAGCTTCTTGATGCCAAGTATCTTCTCCGAATATGACAAATCTTAATTGATCATATTGCTTGTTTGTTAAATCAATCCTTTTCACTTTTAATCACCCCTTAAATTTAGCGTATATAATAGCAAAAATAGAGGGATAAGTCAAATTTGATATATATTTATAGAAACAAATGTATTATAATATTTTTAAGGAGGCTTTATGAGAGAATGTATTAGTATTAAAACAGATTATAGTTTACTTAAAAGTATGATAAAGATACCGGATCTTCTTTCATATGCCATAAATAATAAGATAAGTTCTTTAGGAATTATTGATGATAATTTATCATCATCAATAGAGTTTATTTTAGGTTGCCAAAAGAATAATATTAAGCCAGTAGTTGGATTACATACTAAGTTAAATAATTTGGATATTTATTTGTATGCTAGAGATTATGAAGGATTAAAAGCTTTATTTAAGATAAATACATATATTTTAGATAATGATTTAGATATAGTTGAACTTACTAAATATTTAGATAAATTAATTGTTATTATTCCTTTTGAAAGTATTAGTTTATATGAGGAACTTAGTAAGTTAACTAAATGTTTTATTGGTTATAAGGATGATAAAGAAAAGAAAAATGCTTTAGTAATTGCTAGTGATGTACTATTTTTTAAAGTAATACTTGCTTTAAGTAAAGAGGATACTAAATATATTAATTATCTTAATATGATAGATGAAAATAGTTCTTATGATAATTATGAAGATATAGATTATAGTGATAGTTATATTGAATATAAAGATTATAGTGAATTTACTTCTTTAATTAATATTGAACTTAAAGATAATGGTAATCTAATACCCCATTATGATGATAGTATTGATGATAGTTATAAATATTTAGAAAGTTTAGCAGTTAAAGGACTTACTAAAAGATTAAATGGGAAAGTAACCGATGATTATAAGAAAAGATTACTTTATGAACTTTCGATTATTAAAAAGATGAATTTTGTAGATTATTTTTTAATAGTTTATGATTATGTTAAATTTGCGATTAAAAATGATATTTTAGTAGGACCTGGAAGGGGTAGTGCGGCAGGTTCTTTAGTTACTTATAGTTTAGGAATAACTAATATAGATCCTTTAAAATATAATTTACTTTTTGAAAGATTTTTAAATCCGGAAAGAGTAACTATGCCAGATATTGATATTGATTTTGACGCATTAAAAAGAGGAGAAGTTATTGATTATGTAAAGTCTAGATATGGTGAATTTAATGTGATGCCAATTATGACTTATGGAACATTTGCTTCTAAACAAGCTCTTTTATCAATTTCTAAGATATTAAATATAGATATATCTAGTTTAAGTAAATTAATTGATCCTAAGAAGAGTTTAAAAGATAATTTAGATACTAGAGTAGTTAAGGTTTTAAATAGTCATAAAGAAATTAAAAAAGTATATTATGAAGCTTTAAAGTTTGAAGGAATGAAGAAACATATTAGTACTCATGCTGCAGGAGTTGTTATATGTAAGGAAAGACTTGATGATATAATTCCAATTACGAAAAGTGGTAATGTATATTTAACTGGATATACGATGAATTATTTAGAAGGATTGGGTCTTTTAAAAATGGATTTTTTAGCTATTAAAGATTTAACAACAATATCTTATATTTTAAAAGAGATACCTGATGAGATTAATATTAATAAGATAGATTTAAATTTACATGAGGTTTTAGATAATTTTACAATTGGTTCAACAACAGGAATCTTTCAATTTGAAAGTGTGGGAATGAAAAATTTCTTAAATAAATTAAAACCTAAAACTTTTGAAGACTTAGTAGTAGCACTTGCCTTATATAGACCTGGACCAATGGATAATATACCTTCTTTTATTAAGAGAAAAGAAGGAAGAGAAAAAATAGATTATATTGTGCCAGAACTTGAAGATATTTTAAAAGATACATATGGTATTATTGTTTATCAAGAACAAATAATGCAGATTTTTACAAGAATTGCTGGTTATTCTGTGGGCGAAGCAGATGTTATTAGAAGAGCAATTAGTAAAAAGAAAGAAAATATTATTTTAGAAGAAAAAGAAAAGTTTATATTGAGGGCTAAAGAAAAGGGCTTTAGTGAAGAAGTAAGTACCCAAATATATAATTATATTATGAAGTTTGCTAATTATGGATTTAATAAATCTCATTCAGTAGCTTATGCTTTAGTAGGATATCAAATGATGTATTTAAAAGTAAAATATCCAGAATATTTTTATTCATCTTTATTAAATATAAATATTAATTCAGTTAGTAAGACTAAAGAGTATTTAGATGAGGCTAGAGAAATGGGAATTAAGATTATTAAACCAGATATTAATATTAGTAAAGATAAGTATTATATTAATGATGGTATTGTAATGCCAATTGGAGTTATTAGAAATATTGGTGATGTAGCATCTTTAGATATATATAATGAAGTTAATAAAGGAAAGTTTGTAGATTTCTTTGATTTTGTAGCAAGAACTTATGGTAAAAGTGTTAATAATAAAACGATTGAAAGTTTAATATATGCGGGAGCTTTAGATAGTTTTGGTGAAACAAGAAATACTTTAATTAGTAATATTAAATCTGCTTTAATATATGCTGAACTTGCTAGTGGACTTGATTCTTCTTTAGTATCAAAACCTAGTTTAGAAGTTAAGGAGGAACTACCTCTTAATGAACTTATGGAGAAGGAATTAGAACTATTCGGTTATTATGTATCTAATCATCCAGTTAGTAAATATGAATGCCCTAAGATTAATAATATTAAAAGTTATTTTGATAAAAATATTATTGGTTATTATTTGTTGGAAAGTGTTAAGATGATTAAGACTAAAAAGGGTGATTCTATGGCATTTTTAAGACTATCGGATGAGACAGGTTCTATAGATGGGACAATATTTCCTAATCGAATTAATTATGCTAATCATATTAAATCAGGAGATATTTTAAAAATAGCTTCTCATGTAGAAAAAAGATTAGATAAGTATCAACTTATTATTAATAAGATAGAAATAATTAAATAAAAAAATAAGTCTTTAAGACTTATTTTTTGGTTGCATTAATGGTTTTTAAGCATTTATCTTTGGTTAATTCATAACCGTCATCACAATATTTAACTTTATTGGATATTGGATAACATCCACCATTTAATCCATTAACTCCTTCATAAGTATTTGGATTAGAAATGTATATATATCCATTTAAGTTATCACAACTCATTTCAGCATTAGCTCTAGTTACATAACAAGTACTGTTAGATGAACGCCATACAAAGTTACCATAAGCTCCAGTTTTAGAAGTACATGCTTCTTCAGTGTTATATTGACTGATTGGATAATAATAGCAAAGATAAGTTCCAGCATATACAGGCTCTGGTTTTACTGTTCCAGCATATGACATAAAGGTTATAGTCTTAGCTGGGCAAGTTCTTTCTCCCTCTCTTCGAGCACTGCCAGAGATAGTTACACATTTACCACTTATTAGATGCCCATTTTCACCACATGTTTCTTTTACTTTACTTTCAATAGTACACTTAGTTCCATTTAAAGTATAACCAGAAGGGCATGTATATTCTACTTTTTTAGTAGTGGTTGTGGTAGTTGTAGTTGTTGTCGTTGTGGTTGTAGTTGTCTTTTTAGTAGTAGTTGTTTCTTTAGTCCAAGTAGCAGTTAATTCGATATCTTCACAAGCAAGAAGAGCACCACTTAAAATAGTTTTACCATTTTTATCTACCCAAGATACAAAGTTATAACCTTTTTTAGTTGTTTTAGGAAGCGTTACTTCTTTATCACATTCTAAAGTAAGAGGTTTAACTTCTTTTCCACCATCAGTTTTAAAAGTAATAGTGAATGTTTTAGCATCTTCCGGAAGCCATAGGGCTTTTAGAGTTGAATCGGCAGTATAGGTAGTATCGTTAGTTGCTATGGTATCATTAAGAGTCCAGCCATTAAATTTAAAGCCTTCTTTTGTTGGAGTAGGCAAATTAATTTTTGATCCTTTTTCTATATTCATAGCAGCTATGATAATTAATGCTCCTATCCCAATGAATAATGTTTTCTTATCCTTCATAAATCCTCCTTTCTTAAATATTTGTAAAAAGATTTTTACAATTATTTTTTTAGCATAATGAAATTATTACGACAATAAATATTGACTTAATTGATTATTCAAGATAAGATTTTTATGGAAGTGGTAGAAATGTTTAATCTTGAATTAGAAAAAATTCCTGCTGATATGGATTTAGAACAAGATTATATTTTTAAAGAAGAACAAGAAATTATTAGAGATGTTTTAGAAAATTTACCAGAGTCAGTTAATAAAGAAGTTATTAAGTTAAATTTTGGCTTTTATGATGTTAGATATACGCAAAAGGAGATTGCTTCGATGATGAATTGTTCACTTTCTACTGTTAAAAGGATAGTTAAAAGTACGAAAGAGGCTTTAAGAAGTGATTTTGAAAGAGTTACATCTGATGAACCAAAACAATTAAAAATGAGAAGATATTAAAGACTTTTTAGTCTTTTTTTTGTATAATATGAGAAGGTGATTTAAATGTTTGAATACATGGGAGATAGAATATCAAATGCAATTAGAAATATTAAAGGGATGGGAAAGATTACAGAAGATAATATTTCTGATGCAATTAAAGAAATTAGAATTGCGCTTTTAGAAGCAGATGTTAACTATGAGGTAGTAAAAGAGTTTACTAAGAATGTTAAAGAAAAAGCCTTAGGTTTAGATGTTAGTAAAAGTTTAAAACCAGAAGAAGTATTTATTAAACTTGTTAAGGATGAATTAGTTTCTTTATTGGGAGAAAATTATGTTCCTTTAGAAACCGGTAAAAATCCTACTATTATAATGCTTGTAGGTCTTCAAGGTTCTGGTAAAACTACTACTTGTGGTAAGATTGCTAATTTAGTTAGAAAAAAACATAGTAAGAAACCATTATTAGTTGCTTGTGATGTTTATAGACCAGCTGCTATTGATCAGTTAGTGGAAGTTGGAAAGAGTTTAGATATACCAGTATTTACAAAAGGAAAAGAAGATCCTAGGGATATAGTTAAAGAAGCACTAGATTATGCTAAAGAAAATAAAAATGATTATATTATAGTAGATACAGCTGGTAGACTTCATATTGATGAAGATTTAATGAAGGAATTATCAGATTTAAGTGATATATTAAATCCACAGGAAATTATCTTAGTTATTGATGCTATGATGGGACAAGATGCAATTAATGTTATTAATGGATTTAATGATAAGTTAAAACTTACAGGTGCTATTCTTACAAAGATGGATGGTAATACTAAAGGTGGGGTTGCTTTATCTGTTAGACATTTAACTAATATACCAATTAAGTTTATTGGTGATTCTGAAAAAATGGATGGGCTTACAGAGTTCTATCCAGAAAGAATGGCTGAAAGAATACTTGATATGGGAGATATTTTATCAATTGCAGAAAAAGCTACAGAAGCAATTGATGAAGAAGAAGCAAAAAATCTATCTAGTAAAATGCAAAAGGGTAAATTTGATTTAGAAGATTTTTTAACTACAATGAATCAAATTAAGAAGTTAGGTCCTCTAGAGAATCTAATTAAGATGCTTCCAGGAGCTAGAAATATGGGACTATCTAATATTCAAATAAATCCTAAAGATATGGCTCATATAGAAGCAATTGTACTTTCAATGACACCTTATGAAAGAAAACATCCTGAAGTATTAAAAGCATCACGTAAACAAAGAATTGCTAAAGGTTCTGGCAGAAGTGTTGAAGAAGTTAATAGATTATTAAAACAATTTGAACAGATGAAAGATATGATGAAAAGAATGAATAATGGTAACTTTAAAATGCCATTTTAAGAGGTAATATGAATAAAAAGGTAATTATAGGATTAATAGTATTCTTTTTAGTTATTTGTTTAGGTATTGGTGGTTATATAGCGTACCAAAAGTATTTAGAACTAGAAAGAATTAGAAATGCTAAGGTAGAGATAACTTATAAGGATGACTTAACTTTAGCTTGGAATAGTAAAGATATTAAAGTATCTAGTTTTATTGAAAGTATTAATGGAAATATTGTAGATGATTTTCAAATAAATAGTTTAAAACTAGGTAAACAAACTATTAAATATGAGTTTATTAATGATGAGAATATTAAGTTGAAACAAGAATTTACAATTGAAGTAGTAGATAAAACTCCACCACTTATATGGCTTGGTAAATCTAGAAGTATGGCAGTAGGAAGTAAGGATACTTTAGTAAGTGATATATTATGTGGAGATAATTTAGATAGTAATCCTAAGTGTTATATTGAAGGAGATTATGATTTAAATACAGTAGGTAATTATCCTTTAGTATTTAAAGCAGAGGATAAATATGGAAATATAAATACTCAAGAATTTACTTTAAAAGTGTATAAACCTTCAGGGGGAAGTAGTTCTAGTTCAAAAAGAAATTATTTAAATTATGAAGATTTAGTTAAAGAGTATAAAAAAGAAAATACTAAGATTGGTTTAGATTTATCTGAATGGCAAGATTATCCTGATTATGATAAATTAAAAGAAGCAGGAGTGGAATTTGTTATTATTAGAGTTGGGGGAACTAAAGGTAGAGAAGGAGATTATTTCTTAGATAAATCTTTTGAACACAATATTAAAGAGGCAAATAGAGTAGGGATTCCGGTTGGTATTTATTTCTTCTCTTATGCAACAAGCGTGCAAAAGGCTAAAGAAAATGCAGAATGGGTATTAGATAAAATAAAAGATAAAAAAATTGATTTACCTATTAGTTTTGACTGGGAAAACTGGAATAGATTTAATCAGTATCATATAAGTTTTTATGAACTACAACAAATGGCCGATACTTTTATTAAAACAGTAGAAGATAAAGGGTATCAAGGAATGAATTATGGAAGTAAAACTTATTTAGAAAATATGTGGCTTGATACAAGTAAAACTATTTGGCTTGCTCATTATACAGAAGAAACTGGATATAAGGGTAATTATAAATTTTGGCAAAGATGTGATAATGCAATAGTACCTGGTATAAATGGACCAGTTGATGTGAATATCATGTATGAATAACATTATATCTTTATGGATATGATGTTTTTTTTATGATATAATCCTTATGAAGGTAGTGATATTATGAAAGTATTTGTTACAGGTGGGACTGGATATATTGGTAGTCATACTGTAGTAGAACTTATTGAAAATGGTTATGAAGTAGTAATACTTGATAATTTTAGTAATTCTAAACCAGAAGTATTAGATTATATTTATAAAATAACGGGTGTAAAACCTAAGTTTTATGAGGGCGATTGTTGTGATAAAGAAATTCTTAGAAAGATATTTAAAGAGAATGAAATAGATTCAGTTATTCATTTTGCTGGTTTTAAAGCAGTTGGAGAATCTGTTCAAGTTCCTCTTAAGTATTATCGTAATAATTTAGTTTCAACAATTAGTCTTTGTGAAGTTATGAATGAGTTTAATTGTAAAAATATAGTATTTTCTTCTAGCGCGACAGTTTATGGGGATCCTAAAGAGCTTCCATTAAAAGAACAAATGGAACTAGGAAAAACAACTAATCCATATGGAACGACTAAAGCATATATTGAAAGAATACTCAGTGATTTATCTTTTTCCGATAAAGAATGGAAAGTAATCTTACTTAGATATTTTAATCCAGTAGGAGCACATAGTAGTGGGTTAATTGGAGAAAATCCTAATGGAACACCTAATAATTTAATGCCATATATTATGAAAGTTGCTATTGGAGAACTACCATATTTAAATATCTTTGGAGATGATTATGATACTAAGGATGGTACAGGAGTAAGAGATTATATTCATGTAGTTGATCTTGCTAAAGGACATTTAAAAGCTTTAGAACATTTAGAAGATGTTGAAGGAGTTAAAATATATAATTTAGGTACAGGTGTAGGTTATAGCGTACTTGAAATGGTAAAAACTTTTGAAGAAGTTAATAATGTTAAAGTACCTTATAAGATTGCACCAAGAAGAGAGGGAGATGTAGCATCTTGTTATGCTGATAGTTCTCTTGCTTTAAAAGAATTAGGTTGGAAAGCAAAATTAGGATTAGAAGAGATGGTTTCTTCTTCATATAAGTTTATTTTAGGGCAAAAAAAATAAGTCATTAGACTTATTTTTTTGTTGTTTTACTAATTACTTTACCAATTGTTTCAGTAGCATTACCATGTTTGAATGCTTCAAGTACTTCAATTGGGATTGCAAAGATAATAGTATTAGATTGATCAGATGATAAATCATTTAGAGTAGCTAGAGTTCTTAAATGAAGAGCTCCTGGAGTTGCAGCCATAGTTTCAGCAGCAATTGCTAAATTCTTAGATGCTTCAACTTCACCTTCGGCTTTAGTAATAACAGCCATTTTTTCTCTTTCTGCTTCAGCAACTTTAGCAATAACTCTTTGCATTTCATCTGGTAATTTAATATCTTTTAGTTCTACATTTTCTACTTTAATACCCCAAGGGTCAGTAGCTTCATCAATTATCTTACAAATTTCAGTAGATATTTTATCTCTTTCAGCAAGTAATTCATCTAGAGAAATAGAACCTACAGCATTACGCATAGTAGTTTGAGCTAGTTGAGAAACAGCAAATTGATAGTTTTCAACAGCTAGAACAACTTTAGATGCGTCAAATACTTTGTAATATAATACAGCATTAATTCTAATTGTTACATTATCTTTAGTAATAGCATCTTGTTCAGGTACATCAACTGCTTTAGTTCTAATATCTACTTTTTTCATAGTATCAATGATAGGAAGTACTAATCTCCAGCCTGGTTCCATAATGTTATGGAATTTACCGAAACGTAGTTTAACACCTCTTTCATATTCATTAATCTGTCTGATAGATCTTAGCAAGATAATACCTACGATGATAAGAATAAATGTAGTAAAAAAACCTAATCCTTCCATATAACTCCTTTCATTAATAATAATATATAATAAAAAATATTTTTTATCAATAAAATATGTTATAATCATAATAGAGGTGGATATGAAAGAAAAAATTAGAAATTGCCTATTAACGATAGGGATAGGGTATATGGTTGTAATTGTTCTATTAATGTTTAATAGTTATGCAAATAGTAGTAAATATATTATGATTAGTACAACAGATGAATATGATGCTAAATTAGCGGAATATAAAAGTAAGGCAAATAATATTACAGAAGAAAGTTGTAAGAATTATTATTTAAGTTTTATTGATTATATTGAAAAAGATAAAATAAATGGAAAGATTGAAGTATCAGAATATTTTAAGAGAGTATTTTCAGAAGAACCTTTTTTAAGTTTTTATTCTAAAGGAATAGAGGCTTGTTCTAAACTTACTCAAGAGGCAGCTAGAGAAAATAGTTTTCCATTATTATTCTTAGGTGCTTCAATTCAACAAGATGCTATTATGGGAGCATATACTACTCAATATGAGCTTACTTATCCTGATAGATTAGTAAGAATGATTGCTGAACCTTCTATTGGAACAGTACAAGCTAATATAAAATATGGTAAGGAAGTAGAAATAATTGAAAGAATATACAATATTGTTACAGAAGAAGAGGTAGTAAGATGAAGAAATATTTAATTTTTTATTTTATAGCTTCTGCTATAATAGTATTATTATTTGGATTAAGTTTTTGTAGTTTTCCAAGTGATTCTATATTTGATGAAGGAATATTTTTTGAAAATATAAATAAAGTAGCACTTTATTTAAATGTAGCAATAATTATAATTATTATAGTACTTCTAATTAAGAAAAGAAGAATAGATGGGAAGATAGTTTTTCCAATAGCATTTTTAGTATTTACAGGTTTTATTGTAATAGGATGTTTCTTATTTAATGATAGAGTAATAGTACCTTATGTTCATTTTGGATATTATGCTAGATTAGTAGTTTATGGATTTACATTATTAAATATATATACATTATTAAGTATGGAAAAGGGAGATAAAAATGAAGAAAAGTAAAAAAGAAATTAAGTTAAGAGATAGAGTTAATTTAATAGTTTCAGGAGTATTAGTACTTTTAGGTGTTTTAATGTTAATAGTACCATTTTTAGGATATTTTGAAGTTAATAAGTTATTGTATGTTACTTTTTCAATTTATTCTTTAATTAAGATAATTGAAGTAATAATAACTGGAAAAGTTGGAGATAACGAAGATATTTATACAGCAATTGCTTGTGCTCTTGCAGCAATATCTGGATTTAAATTTATTAATTATAATACACCAATGGTATTAGGTATTACTTTAGTAGCTTGGGTAGGTGTTATGGCAGTAATTAAACTTATTAAGTTAGATTATTATCATGATAGAGAAAATGGAATGTTTTATGTTAATTTAGTTACATTTTCATTATTCTTACTTATCGGAATACTTACAAGTGTAAATTTATATTTTAGTGAAACTGTACAAGTTTTAATGCTTGGATTCTTCTTTGTAATTAATGGACTTTTAAATTTAGCTGAAGATGCGATTAGAATATTAGTTGCAAGAAATAGTATCAAAATAAGTGATGTTAAATAATTACTTTTTTTGAATTAGGAGGAGTTATGCAAACAATTAATGATTTTGATGATTATGAAATCTTAGGAATGAGTAATGGTTATAAATATGAAAGATGGGGTAATATTTATTTAAAGAGACCTGATCCAGAAATAATTTGGCCAGGAGATGTTCAAAGTTTAAGAGTAGATGCTGAATATACAAGAAGTAATACTGGTGGAGGGGATTGGAAAATAAAAAGAAATATTCCTTCTTCTTGGAAAGTAAATTATAAAGATTTAGTATTTAATTTGAAATTAATGGGTTTTAAACATACCGGTTTATTTCCAGAACAAGCTTATAATTGGGATTTAATTAGGAAAAAAATAAAAGATTCTAAGAAAAAAGTTAAAGTTTTAAATTTATTTGCTTATACAGGTGCTGCTTCAATAGCTGCTTTAAAAGAAGGAGCAGAGGTAGTACATGTAGATTCATCGAGAGGAATGATTGATTGGGCAAAAGAAAATGTTAAAGCAAATGGTTTAGAAGATGCTCCAATTAGATTCTTAGTTGATGATGTAAGAAAATTTGTTAAAAGAGAGATTAGAAGAGGAAATAAATATGATGTAATCATAATGGATCCACCATCTTTTGGTAGAGGTGCTAAAAATGAAGTATGGCAAATTGAAAAAGATTTATATGAACTTGTAGAAGATACAGCATCTCTTTTATCAGATGAACCACTTTTATTTATTATAAATTCTTATACTACGGGTTTATCTATGACTGTCATTGAAAATATTTTAAAGAAAACAATTAAATATAAAGGTAATATTTGTTCAACAGAACTGGGAATTAAAGCAAATGATGGTTTAATTCTTCCTTGTGGTATTACTGCTAGATGGGAAAAATAGCATATTAATAAATATCATGAATATACTTTATTGGAGGCGAAAATGGAATTATTAAAAGTATCATCTAAAAGTAACCCTAGTAAAGTAGCAGGGGCGATTGCCAATATATTTAGATTAGATGGCAAATTAGAAATTCAAACGATTGGAGCAGGTAGTTTAAATCAAGCGATTAAAGCTGTTGCAATTGCAAGAGGATTTGTAGCACCTAGTGGTAGTGATTTAGCCATAGTGCCAGCCTTTTCGGATATTTTAATAGATGGAGTGCAAAAAACTGCTATTAAATTAATTGTAGAAGCCAAGTAATTGGCTTTTTTATTTGAATTTGAATTCTTAATATAATAGATTTAGAAGGTAGTGATTTTTTCATGGATAAAAAAGCTAAAAATACAATAATATTATCAATAGTAGCATTAGCACTAGTACTAATAACCGTAACATATGCATACTTCTCAGCAAGAATAACTGGAATAGAAAGCGCAAGTACCATAAGTTTAACAGCCGGAACAATGGGAATAGTATATACCGAGGGAAATGAAGAAGTATCATTTAATAATATTTATCCTAAAAATGATCCATGGGTAACAAAAACATTTACTTTAACAGCCAATAATACAACAGATTTAACAATGTATTATGACTTAGGACTAAATGTAATAACAAATAATTTTCCCAATAATTATTTAACATATGATTTAACATTAGTAAGTAGTACAAATGGAACATCTATCGCAACTAAAACTAATCAATCAATAAATGGAACAGGAAAGATAAAATTTGGTAAAGGATCATTTACCGATGCCACGAATGATACACATAATTATGAATTAAAGATATATTTTAAAGATAATGGATTAGATCAAAATGATGCACAAGAAGCAGTATTTAATGCTAAAATCTATATAGAAGAAGCAACTGCTGATCCATGGGATAATCCTGGAACAGGAACACTTCTTGCTAGTATAAAATCAACAGGAGGAACAGTGCATAATGATAATGATAGTGGAATGACAATTCCAGGAAGAGCTTATGCTACAACTAATGAAGGACTAAGAAGTACTACTGATGATTATGGAACAAGCTACTATTATAGAGGAGCAGTAGAAAACAATTATGTAGTCTTTGCAGGAATGTGCTGGAGAATAGTAAGAGTAGATGGAGCGGGCAATACTAAATTAGTATTATATAATTATAATCCAAATAATGTTCAAAACCCATGTGTTAGCACTGAAGATGGAACAACTAATGCATTTGCAAGGTATAACAATTCATATCAAAGTGCATTTAATACTAATATTAATAAAAATACATATATAGGATTTATGTATTCAAATAATCCTGATTCAAGTGATTTTAATATAGCCCATGCCAATGATAATGATAGTACAATACTAACAATCTTAAAAAATTGGTATGATGAAAAATTAAGAAGTTATAACGACATGCTTGCCGATGTCATATGGTGTAATGATAAGGGAGTAGTAACTGATACAACATACGATCCATTGGGTATAACACTAGCGGGCACCGGTTTAGGAACCGCAAAAACATACTATCAAGCAGCCAGAAGACTAAATCCAACTAGTGAAGCAGCCCCAAGTTTAGTATGTCCAAATGCTGGAAGTGATGGAAAGTTATCAAAATTTACAGCGAGAGATACAGTAAATGGAAATGCCAAATTATATAGTAACAATAAAGAGTATAAAATAGGACTTCTTACCGCAGATGAAATAGCATTTGCTGGTAATAATAAATTACGAGAAGGCGAAAGCGATGGTAATACTTCATATTATTTATATAATAATGCAAGCGGAGAATTTTATTGGTCTTTGTCGCCTTACGTTTTCGTTGGCAGATACGCTATCGTGTGGGGCGTGGGCGGGGTCGGTACTTTGGGCGGCGGCTACGTGGATGGCGTCAATGGTGCTGTTCGTCCCGCAGTTTCTCTAAAGAGTGCGGTAAGTATATCTAGTGGAACAGGCACCCAATCTAATCCATTTATTGTTGATTAGTTCTTGATTAAATAAGTCTTTCTTTTTTGGATATTTTATGTTATTATAACCCCTACAAAAGGGGTTTTTATTATGGAAAGAAAAGACTGGAATAAAACAAACTTCTTTACTGAGGCAGTTAATTTAAAAGATATTTTAAATTATAGTGATGATGAAATATATGATAAAGTATTTTGTTTATATGTTGATTATGAAACAGTAAAGAATAATTTTGATTTCTTTTTAAGAGTTTTAAGTATTATGGAACTTAATGGTTTTGATACAGTTAATGTTGATAGTTTTGAAACTGTTAAGTTTATAAATGATAATTTACCTGATAAGAAAGATATCGTGATTAGAATATTAGATGATTATGAGGTTAAGGATCGTAGTGAGATTAGAACTTTTGAAATAGATAAATGTAAGTTTGCAGTGCCTCTTTCTTATATAATGTGGGGTGTTGATTTTGATGATTTAATGCTTGTTAGTGGGGTTAGTTATCATCAAAATGCTCTTAATTACAATGGTAATCAATATATGGATAAAGATACTCTTAAAAGAATAAGAGATATAGTTTTAGAATTAAAGAGTAAAGGTAGATTTAGTGATTTACAAATAATTATATTGGTTAGTAATTATTTGCAAAAAAATGTGGAATATTTAGCGGAAAATATTGATAAGAGTGGTAAATATATTGCTAAGGTGGATAATCCAGTTGATGGATTAGATGAAGAAGTAGGGCTTGTGGAGACTGTTTTGTTTAAAAGATATGGGTTATGCACAGGAATAGCCAATAGTACAATGCTTCTTTTAAATAATCCAGAGTTTAAAATAGATGCAAGAACGATATTTAATAGAAATCATGCATTTAATATAGTTAAGTTTGATGGTGAGTATTATTTTTTAGATAATACATGGAATATTACAAGGAGTAAAGGAGAATTCCCTAAAGCAATTAAACCATTAAAATTTAATTCTGAATATATTTTATATGGTAATAAAACATTTGAATATGCAGTTGATAATAGATATTTATGTGATAATCCTAATATTGTTAAGGTTAAAGATAGAGGGATTAAACAATTAGAGATAATGAAAGCTAAAAGAAAGATGAATGATAGGGTATCTTTTGATTATCCGGGAGAAATAGTTCATCCAATTAGTAAGATTAGTTTTTAGGAGGGTTTATGGATAATTTTATAGAAGATTCAGTTAATTATTTATATTATAACGGTGGCTTTGATTTAATTACAGGATATCAAAGATTTGAATTTAGAGTTAGAAAAGATGGAGAGATTGAAGTAACTAGTATTAATAATCATATTAAGACTGTGTTTAAAGGTGAACCGGATATTTATCAATTTTTTGCATTTTTAATATTTTGTGATATGTATTCTTCTCATCAAAGAACAACTATCGCGTTATGTAAAGATAAAAATGTTTCTTTAAATAATTTAAAAGCATTAAATAGGGTTTATGAAATATATAAGACGATGCTTATGATGGATGGAGAGCATTTAGCAGAGGCATTATCTGATGAAGATCCAGGGGCTTTAGATAGGGTTATGCTTGATTATGCTTATGATGAGATAAGTGAGGAAGAAAGTAAGTTAAAGTTTAGTTTAATTAAAGATAGAATAGATAGTTATGCTTATTATTTTGCTAGAAGATATGAATACTATGATAATTTATATCAAGAAATGATAACTACTGATGAAGATGATCCTTTAAATGAATATGCTCGTATTAGATGGGAAGAACTAGAAAATAATATAGATGCTAATCATGATAGTTATTTTACAAAAGATGAGGTTTTAAGAATATTATTTGAAAGAACTAATAAATTAGAAGATGACTTAATGGTAAGTATTGAAGGTGGAGAACTAGAAAAGTTTAGAATACTTAATATATTAATGTCTTTATATGATTTAAAAGTAGATGTTATGGATATTATTTATTTAGTTAAATGTGCTTTTTCAGCATGTTGTATGGATGATAGAACAGAAGTAAGTTTAGGAGACTTTTTAGAAGCTATAGAAGTATGTTATTTAGATGATAATATTAAAGATAGTATTCTTAGAAAACTAAGAGAGAAAAGTAATAATAAAAATAATGGAAATATAATTAAGTTTCCAGGAGTATAGGTGATAAGATGAATAGTATATTAGAACAAACTGTAACTTATATGTTTACTAATGGGGGATTTAGTTTTACTGATGGAAAAGATAAAATAGATATTTTAGTTGGTAGTGGTTTTAAAAAGAATCAAATAATTATTAGACATTTTAATGGGACTAGTTATGAGGAAAAAACAGTTGATATTAAGTCTTCTCAATGTATTGATGAACTTTTAAATATTGTTGAGTATAGTTTATTTAATAGAATTAATGGAAGACTTATTAAAGATAGGCCATATTTGGTTATGCCTATTCAAGCAGGAGATAATAAAAGAAATATAGAAGCAGCATGTACTTTAGTTAATATTTATTCTTCAATACTTTTTGTAGATAGACTGGCAATTAAAGAAGTATTACTGGGAGAAGATTTTAGTAAGATGTGCAAGCTTATTTATAGAGAATATCAACCTAGAGAGTATGAAAATTTAAATATATTGTTAGAAGAAATAAGAGAAAAGTATTCTTATTATTTAAGAATATGTAGAGAGATTACCGATAAAGAAGATGCTTTAGTAACCTTAAGAGATGAAAAAGGTAATCGAGAAGGAAAGATTATTCAAAATAGAATAGTTACTAATAATGAGCCAAGAACAGTATTAAGTAATCTTAATATATTAAAAAGTATAACTCATAATTTTGAGTTTATTGATGATAAAACATTTTTAGTTAATCCGGCAGTTGGTAGAGAAAAAGAAATTAGAAGATTAGGTGCTACGATGATGAGTCCATCATTTAGTTCAATATTAATTGGAGAACCTGGGGTTGGTAAAACTGCTGTAGTTGAAGGGCTTGCTTATGAGATTCAAAATAGTAATGTTGGTAATTATTTAAATAGTAAAAAAATATTAAAAATATCACCATCTTCTTTAGTTGCTGGTTGTAGATATCGTGGAGATTTTGAAAAAAAGATGGAGTTACTAGTTAAATTTTTAAGAGAAAATAGTAGTATTATTTTGTATATGGATGAACTTCATACAGCTTTAGGAGCAGGAAGTGCTGAAGGAACAAGTATCGATTTATTAGATATTTTAAAACCATATATTGAAGATGGTAGTGTTAAGATAATTGGGGCTACTACTATTAGAGAATATGATACTTATTTACAAAAAGATCCAGCTTTTACAAGAAGATTTGATTGTATGACTATAAAAGAACTAGATGATAAATATTTAAGAGAAGTGCTTATAAGTAATATTGAAAAGTATGAAATTAAAACTGGTTTAGTATTTGAAAACGATGAAGATATGAAACATCATTTAATTAGTGTTTTATTAGATATTACAAGTAAGAATCATCGTTCTTATTATGAATATAGATATAATCCAGCTTTATCTCTTTCAATTATAGAGATGGCTTTTGGACTTGCTGGTTATGATAATTCAGAAGTAGTTGGGGCTAAATATCTATCAGAAGCAATTGAAATATGTGATTGTATATCCGATGTAGCTAAAACTATGGGAGTTAGTAGTATTAATAGTTATACTCAAAGCGAAAAGAAAATGGGAAAAATAATTGAATTTTCGGGATATAATAATTAGTTTATTATATCTTTTTTTGTGTTATAATACGTTTGTGATGTTTTATGAAATTAACGAAAGATTATATTACTAAAATATCTATGTTAAAAGGTGAGCCCGAGTGGATGAGAGATTTTAGATTAAAATCTTTTGAAAAGTTTTTAGAACTTGAGAATCCTGATTTTGGACCAGAAATTAAGATAGATTTTGATAAGATTAATTATTATAAAAAAGGATTAGAACTTACTGATGATTGGGATAAGGTAGATACTGATGTTAGAAAGACTTTTAATGATTTAGGGGTTATTAATGCTGAGAAGAGTTATTTATGCGGAGTATCTAATCAGCTTGATAGTGAAGTTTTTTATCATAATATGAAAAGTGCTGATGGAGTTATATTTTTATCTACCGATGAGGCTTTAAGGGAATATCCAGATTTATTTAAAGAATATTTTAATAGTTTAGTTAAATACAGTGAAAATAAATATACAGCTTTAAATGGATGCTTATGGAGTGGTGGTTCATTTATTTATGTTCCTAAAGGTGTTAAGGTTGATAGACCACTGCAAAGTTATTTTCGAATTAATAGTGTTACAATGGGACAATTTGAAAGAACAATTATTATTGTTGATGAAGGAGCAGAACTATCTTATATTGAAGGCTGCACAGCCGAAAGTTATGCGGAAAATTCTTTACATGCTGGAGTAGTTGAAATCTTTGTTAAAAAAGGCGGTAAATGTAAATATAGTACGATTCAAAACTGGAGTACTGATGTTTATAATTTAGTTACGAAAAGAGCGATTGTTGAAGAAGATGGTTATATGCAATGGGTTGATGGTAATTTAGGTTCAGGAGTAACGATGAAGTATCCATCATGTATCTTAAAAGGAGATAATGCTAGAGCAAATTCAGTATCAATTGCATATGCTAAAAAAGGGCAGAATTTAGATGCTGGAGCTAAAATGATTCATATTGGTAAAAATACCAAGAGTAATATATTATCTAAAAGTATTGCTGAAGGTGGAGGTATTGCTAACTATAGAGGAACTGTTAAGATAGGTGGTAATGCAACTGGTTCAGAAGCTATTATTAAATGTGATACGATACTACTTGATGATATATCTAAAAGCGATACGATCCCTAAGAATATAGTTTTAAATAGTGATAGTACTTTAGAACATGAGGCTACAGTATCAAAGGTTAGTGAAGAGAAATTATTTTATTTGATGAGTAAAGGCTTGGATGAAGATGCAGCTAAGGAGTTAATAATCTTAGGATTTATAAGTGATTTTAAAAAAGAACTTCCTTTAGAGTATGCAGTTGAACTTAATAGACTTTTAAAAAGTTAAATATATATATGAATTAAATAATCTGAATGATTTGATATTCAGATTATTTTTTTTGTTTAAAAAGATAATAAAAAATTGTCTGAATATGGTGTCAGTTTTTAATATTTAGCTTTTTGTTTTTCAAGAAAAAGTATGTAAAAATCATTTGGAAGGGAGGTAAAAAATGTATAATTTAGTTCAATTAATTGGAAGATTAACAAAAGATCCTGAAATTGCGGAAACAGACTCTGGAAAGAAGGTTTGTAATGTTAATTTAGCAGTTCAAAGAAACTTTAAAAACTCAGAAGGTATTTATGAAGCAGATTTTATTAGATGTTCTTTATGGGACCAAATTGCAACTAGAGCATGTGAATATTGCCATAAGGGTGATTTAGTAGCTGTTAGAGGACAACTTAGAACTTCTAGTTATGTAGATGATAAAGAAGAAAAAAAATACTCGGTAGAAGTAATAGTAGATAAACTAGTCTTTTTATCAACTAAAAGTAATGATGAAAAGGTAGTAGAATAATCCTTCCAAATAGGTCATATATTTTAATGGTGATTTAATGAAAATTAAATATTTATTTTTTAGTATATTTTTAATTTGTTCTTTTTATATTACGGATAGAGTAATGGTATTTATTGATAATAATAGTCCTTTAATGAAAGAAATAGTTAGCTTAAAAGATAAATATAAAGTAGAAGCAGTTAATGCAATAGTTAAAGATAATACGATTATTCCAGGTGTTAATGGGAGAGAAATAAATAAAAGAAAATCACTTATTAAAATGGAAGAAAATGGATCATTTAATGAAAATCTGCTTATATATGATATTATAAATCCTGTGGTAAGTATTAATAATAATATTGATAAAATAATAATTAAAGGTAATCCTTTAAAAAGAGGAGTTAGTCTTATTTTAGAGAAAAATGAAGAGTTAGAGGATTATTTAAGTGATAATAATATTAAGTATGATATTTTAGCTAAATTAGATACTAATTTGGATGATAAAACTAGAGAATATATTAATAGTGAATCTTTAATAGAAAAATATTCTGATTTAAATGCTTTACTAAATAAGAAAAAAATTAATAATAAAATATGTTTTCTTAATTATTCTAATTTAAATTACTGCCAAAAGAATAAATATTATTTAGTAACTTATTCATTAAATAGTTTTGATAAGTATAGTTTAATTAGTAATATAGATAGTGGAGATATTATACTTATTAATAGTTATACTTCAATAGATACTTTAAAACTTGTTTTAAGTGAGATTAAAAAAATGGATTTAGATATTTTATATTTAAGTGATCTTATAAAAGAATAGAACCAAAATGGTTCTATTTATTTTTTGTTTGATAAAATTAAGATTATTTGTTATAATTATTTAGCAATTCGAGTCTTTTAATTTATTATTAGAAAGGAAAGATAATTATGAGTAAAATTAAAATTTTTGGTTTGGGTGGATTAGATGAAAATGGTAAGAATACTTATGTAGTTGATGTAGATAGTAAGTTATTTATATTAGATGCAGGATTAAAGTACGCTACTGATTCTAATTTTGGGATAGATTATATTATTCCTGATTATAGTTTTTTTAAAGAAAATAGTGATAGAATTGAGGGCGTTTTTATTACTCATGCTCATCCAGAGAGTTATGGTGGGATTGCAGATTTAATTAATAATGTTCCTGATATTAAGATTTATGCTACAAAGTATACTTATAATACTTTAATATTAGATGGAATTAATCCAGATAATTTAATTATGATAGAAGCTCATAAGAAGATTAATTTTGGGGATGTTTCGGTTTTTCCAATAAATGTTAATCATTCAGTACCTGATAGTGTTATGTATGTTATAAATACGAAAGATGGGGCAATTGTATATACAGGTGATTTTATTATAGATCCATCTATGATGGGAGCATATCATATGGATTTAGGAAAAATTGCTTATGTTGGTAAACAAGGAGTATTAGCACTTTTATGTGAATCATCTTTTTCTGAGAATAAAGGACATACTTCTCCAACACATCATTTATCTTCTTTCTTTAAGAATATTATTAATAAAGCCCAAGGAAGAATAATATTTAGCGCTTTACATGTTCATTTATATACGATTGAAGGTATTTTTAATGCAGCTAGAGATTCTCATCGTAAGGTTGTAGTTATGGGTAAAAAATTACAAAATATTATTCATATGGCTGTAAAAGAGGGATATATTAATATTCCAGATGATTTAATAGGAGATTTATCTAATATACATGATAGTAATGCTATATTATTAATATGTGATGATAGAGCTAAACCTTATAATGCCATTGAAAAGATAATGTCTGGTAATGATAAGTATATTAAACTTAATAATACTGATACTATTTGTTTTGCAGAACCAAAATATGATGAAAATGAAAAAGCATTTGTTAAGATTCAAAATGAACTTGCTATTTTAGGTATTAATGAAACAGAAATGCCTAAAGAAAAGTGTATTAGTTTGCATGCATCTTCCGAAGATATCATGATAATGATAGATTTATTAAAACCTAAGTATTTTATACCAGTTAAAGCAGAGTATCGTTTTATGGTAGGTGCAGCTGATTTAGCCAGTAATTTAGGATATAAACCTGAAAATATTCTTTTAAAACAAAATGGTGATGTTATTTCGATTGAAGACAAAGAATTAAAGGATGATTTTGAACATATTTCAGTTGAAGATGTATTAATTGATGGTTCTTCTTCAGAAGATGTAGGAGATTTAGTAATTAAAGATCGTGAAATGCTTTCAGAAAATGGTATTGTACCTATTAGTGCGACAGTATCTATAAAAGATAAACATTTACTAGTAGGGCCAGAAATAACTACTAGAGGGTTTATTTATGTTAAAGATTCTAAGGAAATGATTGATGAGATTAAGAGAATATCTTTAGAGGTTATAAATAATAATATTAATAATAATTATGTTGATTTTAATAGTATTAAAACTGAAATAAGAGAGAGATTAAGTAAGTATTTCTATGTTGAAACTGAATGTAAACCAATGATAATTGCAGTTATTCAAGAAGTCTAAGGACTTCTTTTTTAGTGAAATATTGACAAAATGGGAAAAATGTACTAGAATAGGAAACTAATTTGAAAGGAATTAAAAGGTGATTTATATGAGAATGAAAAGAGGAACCATAAAATTTGTATCTTATGCATTATCATTTTTAATGACTAGTCATGTAGGTTTTTCCCTACAAACTCGTGCTTATGCCGATGATGATGTTATAGTTGACCAAATTCAATTTGGAGAATTATTAGATGAACCAGGCGATACTGCAATTGTAGTTAGTGATGGTAATGGGGGAAATGAAACAGTTTCTATTGATTTTAGTGAACCTGTTGTAGAAGCACCAGTTGTACAAGCTCCAGCTGCACCAGCTGCTCCAGCATCTAGGTCAAATACAAGTAATAGTGATTCAGGGGATACTATTACGTTTGGTGATGATGGTGAAAGTGATGAAATGCCTCATAAGGATATTATTGATGAGGAAGAATTCCATGAACAAGATGATCCTACACCAACACCACAACCAACACCACAACCAACACCAGTACCTACAAATCCTCCAGTTGGACCAGAGCCAACACCAGTTCCAACACCGGGACCAACTGATCCTTGTGAAGAACCAGAGGATGAAATTGAAGTACCTGTAATTGTTAAAAAAGTTGATGATGAAGGTGAACCTGTAATTGGTGCTATATTACAAATTATTGGACCATGTGGAAAAGTTATTGATGAATGGATTACAGATGGATCTGATCATATGTTATTACTTCATGAAGGTACTTATACTTTACATGAAAAATATGCTCCAAAAGGATATATTTTAGCACCAGATCAACAGTTTACAGTTAAAGCTGAAGTTATTGAAGAAGAAGATGTTATTGCTGGTGTAGATCATGATGATAGTCGTGCTGTATGCTGGCATAATAGAGGAGTTGCTTTATATTATTTAGAAAGTAAAGGATTAAAACAAGAAGCTTATTGTATTAATAGAGAATTAAGAGAACCAGATCGTATTTATTATAATGGTTTAATCTTAACTGATGAAAATATTAGAGATTATGCTCCACTTGCTGAACCAGCAATTTCTGATGCAGAATTATATAATAAATTATTAGATATTATTTATCATAGAACTATTGTATCTGATGTATTCCCAGAACTTACTGAGACTGAAATTAGATTAGTTACTGAACTTGCTCTTAAAACATATACATCTGCTGAAGATGCTACAGAAGTAGCTAGACATGATGCAAATGGTAATATTGTAAGAGATGCAAATGGTAATATTGTTTATGATCAAATTAAATATTTAAAATATTATAGATATGATGAAAATGATCCTAAAGGATATGTTGTAGATCCAGGTAATGGAGATGGCCTTGGACTTTTAGCTGAACACTGGTATACACAACATGGAATTAGAATCCCAGAAAAATATGTTTCTTTATTCCGTTATTTAGTTAGTGATTTAGATAAACATCCAGCTGATATGCATTTATACATTTATAGAGCTAAAAGTGAAGAAGATCAAGAGATTTATCAAAACTTCTTAGGTGTTAAATGGTATGATCCATATGAAGATGGTATTAAGACTATTGTAACTGTAGTAGATGAAAGAGATGGAAACATTGAACAAGGTGATTATTCAAATACTGATGGTAGCGTAGTAGTTGTTTCACCAACACCTACAGTTGATCCAAATGCAAGAGTTATTCCAGATACTGGAGATAAGACATTTAATTTAGAAAATGGATTATTATTACTTATAGCTGCTGCTGGTACAACAGCTGGAATTACAGTAATTGCTAAAAATAGAAAAAAAGGTAAAGAAAAAGTTAAAACTATCAATAAAAAATAATTTGCTTTAAGGCAAATTATTTTTTTACTATTATTTGACAATGAATAAAAACTCTTGGTGTGTTTATTTTATCAATTATTGACATTATAAGCCTATTTTTGATATTATTTTTTTAGAATAGGTGAGGTAAAATGAAGAAAGTATTTTTATTTTTGAGTCTATTGTTTTTATTTGGCGCTAGAGATGTTTTAGCTCTAGAGTATGTAGGAAACGATGGAACGGTTTGTACAGAGACGGTTTTGCATAAAAAGTGGGCAGCTTTAAAACCTGCTTTGAGAAAGAAAACTCCAGAACCAGTAAGATGTCAAGAATTTATTGATACTAGTAATAAATTCAATGTTAAAAATGTAGGATCTGGTAGTACTGGGTATCCATGGGATAAAAGTGCATTTGATTTAAGAAATGTTGATGGTGAAAATTATGTTACACCAGTTAAAAATCAAATTATTTCAATGGATATAGCGACTGGTAATATAGTAGATAGTAATTTATGTTGGAGCTTTGCAACTATGGCTGCAGTTGAATCAAATTATTTACTTTCTACTGGGGAAGCACTTGATTTATCAGAAAGACATTTAGGTTTTAGTGTAACAAGAAGTATATCTGATGGAAGACCTATGCCAACTGGAATGGTGGTAAATCCTTATGGTTATAGGGGACATGAAACAAGTGAAACTGGAGTAGATACTGGTGGAACATCTTTTATGAGCGGAACATATCTAGCTCAAGGTAGAGGTCCAGTTTTAGAATCTAAGGTTCCATTTAGTGAATATACTCCAAAGATTTCTAATTCTTATGGTTTAAAAGCAGATTATAATGTAGCAGATGTGTTATATCATTTTGGCGGTGAGTGCGGAGATCCAAATGATATTGAAACAATGAAATATTTAATTGTTACAAGGGGCGCTTTAACATCATTAATGTATAGTGAAAGTTTTGATACTAACTATTTAAATAGTTATTATGATGGTGTTTCTGGTGAAATGTATAATCATGCTATTACAATTGTAGGATGGGATGATAATTATCCTAAAGAAAATTTTGCAACACCTGCACCTGCTAATGGAGCATGGATTGTTAAAAATACTTATCCGGATTTTATTGGTAATGACACAATTGGCAAGGGATATCATTATATGAGTTATTATGATGTTTACTCATGTGTGTTTAATATGTCAGTTGATGAAGTTTCAACTAATGTACCAGAAAAAGCGTATTATTATGATACATTAGGAATTAATTCAAATATTGTTATTCCAGTAGGAAATACAATTTATTTTAAACAAATATTTAGAAGAGCAAATACAGATGCAGAAATTATTGATAGAATTAATGTATATTTATCACCTGATGATAGAATAGAATTATATATTGGTAGTGAAGATGATTTTGGAAAAGCTACTGTTGTTGCAACTTATGAAGGAGAGTATGAAGGATATGTTACAGTTCCTTTAGATAATCCATATGTTGTAAGTGGTCCAAATATTTATGTATATATGAAATATACATCTGGTAATACATATGATTTAGAACCTTCTGAAGGCCTTCCTGGATCTTCTAATACAGCATATTTAGTAAATGTTTATGAAGATTTTACTTCTGAATCAGATAATATGTATGCGATGGCAACACTTCCAGGTTCTGTTTCATATTATAGTGTAAATGGTATTCAATGGATTGATACAACAACTAATAGTGAAGCTAAATTCTTACCTATTATGCATGTATTCTCAACACCACTTGGTTATAATTTATCTTCTAGTACACCTCAAGCTAGTATTGAAAAAATAACTACCGAAGATGATGGAGAATATTATTATGTACCACTTACAGTAAGTAATATTGATGATATATCTGATGTAGCTGTAACTGTGTTAGATTCTAGAGGTAATGATGTAACAGGTAATTTTGATATTACATTATTTCAAGAAGGTTATAAAGTAACGTTAAAAGAAGGCGTAAATGCTGGGAATTATACTATTAGATTTGTTTATAGAGATATAGTTACTACCCAAAATATTACAGTAAGTAGTCCAGCACCAGTTTTAGTAACTGCAATTACGATTAATGGTAAAGATGAAGTATCAGTAAGAGGAACATTAAATTTAACTGCTACAGTATCTCCAGCTGATGCAGATAATAAAGAAGTTATGTGGAGTAGTTCAGATACTTCAGTTGCTACGGTAGATGAAAATGGAGTAGTTACAGGCCTTAAAAAAGGAGAAGTAACTATTTATGCCCTTGCTAAAGATGGTAGTGGAATAAGAGGAACTCTTAAAGTAAAAGTTATTGATATTAATGTAGAAGAAGGTAATGGTGTTACACCAGTAAATAATAATACAGGATCTACAACAGATTCTAATAATCAAAACCCAAGTACGGGTATTACTGATTATTTATTATACTTTGTAGGCGCTATTGCCATTATAGGAACTACATATCTAGTTATTAATAGAAAGAAATATTTTTATGATTTTAATTAAGCAATCATTTGATTGCTTTTTTAATTATGTTATAATTTAATTGGTGGTAATATGAAAAGAATATTAATTGTATTTTTACTGATTATTTGTTTATTTGGATGTAATAAAAAAGAAACTAATGAGAATGCGATGGCTTTTAAACTAGAATATGAATCACTTAATGGAAAACTTAATACTAATGGTTCAAAGATTAGAGAAATAAGTATTGATATTGATAATCCTTTTGAAAGTATAACTACTAAATCTTTATTAGAAAAGATTAATAATAAAGAATCAGTATATGTTTATTTTGGGGATCCACTATGTCCTTGGTGCAGAAGCGTTTTAGAAGAAGCGGTTAAAGTTGCTAAGGAAAATAATATAGAAAAAATATATTATGTTAAAATATGGGATAAAGATGGGAAAGAAATTCTTAGAAGTAAATATCAATTAAATAAAAAAGGACTTCCAGAATTAGAAATCCCTGCTACAGATGATTATTATTCATTACTTAAGGTATTTAAAGATTTACTATCTGATTATACTTTAACTGATGATAAAGGTAAGGAAGTTAAGGTAGGAGAAAAAAGAATTTATGCTCCAACATTTATTTATATTGAAAAAGGATTAGCTAAAAAATTAACAACTGGCTTATCTGATAAGCAAGAAAGCTCTATTGAAGAATTAACAGATGAAGTATTAATAGACGAAGAATTAAAATTTACAGAGTTCTTTACAAATTAATAAAAATTATGAGATAATCACTATAGAGGGTAGTGATTTTCTTATGGATAAAAAAAGTAAAAATGTGGGTGTAGTATCGGTTATAGCGCTTGCATTAGTTTTAATCGGAGTAACATATGCCTACTTTAGTGCAAGAATAACTGGCTTAGAGTCTGCTAGTACAATAAGTTTAACAGCAGGAAGAATGGGAATTGAGTATTCAGAAGATGATGCTACTGTAAGTGTAAGTAATATCTATCCAAGGGAAGAAGCCTGGATAACAAAACAAATAACTTTAACAGGATGGAATACGACTAATCAAGAAATGAAATATGAACTAGGTTTAAATATTGAATCAAATACCTTTAAAGGAGGACAATTAACATTTGATTTAACTGGAGTAGGAACAAATGGAACAAAGATAGCAGATATTACTGGTAAATCAATAACAAAAACAAGTGGATTCTTTAAATTCGGAACAGGAATATTCTTACAATCAGATGGAGAAACCCATGTATATACCTTAAAGATATATTTTAAAGATAATGGCAAAGATCAAAATATGAATCAAGAAGCAGTATTTAATGCTAAAGTAGATGTAAGAGAGTATGGAACTACAATAGCAACTGCTAATCAAAATCATAATGGTAAACATTGTTATACTAATGATTATGTTGAAGGAGCAACTCCAGCAAATGGCACAGCTTATGTAGATGGTCAATATACTTATAAGTATAATATGTATGGTAGCGGTATAAGTACTTGGAATTCAGCACCATTACAAAATGGATGGGGAGTAATGTTAACAGATAAGACATTAACAGATCCAGTAGCAACTGAGTTTTGTGCATATATAGATGATAAGCCTGTTCTGGCGTTGTCTTATATGTTTGCACATAGTAAAGCAACTTCAGTGGATTTAAGTAGTTTTGATACTTCAAATGTCACGACTATGAAGGGTATGTTTTTCAATACATCTGCAACATCTTTAGATTTAAGTGGTTTTGATACTTCAAGTGTAACTACAATGCAATATATGTTTTCGAGTTCATCAGCTACTAGTCTGGATTTGAGTTCCTTTGATACATCAAATGTAACTAATATGAATGGTATGTTCCAAGATAGTGTAGCAACCAGCATAGAGGTTGGGTCTTTTTCTACATCTAATGTAACGGATATGCAGAGGATGTTTAGAAGTTCTAAGGCAACCAGTTTAGATTTAAGCTCCTTTGATACTTCAAATGTAACTGATATGTCATATATGCTTCAATACTGTGAGGCAACGAGCTTGGATGTAAGCAGTTTTGATACATCCAAAGTAACTAACATGAGTTGGATGTTTTCCGGCAGTAAAGCAGAAAGTTTGGTTTTAAGTAATTTCAACACCTCAAATGTAACTGATATGGGAGCAATGTTCTATTATAGTGAGGCTTTAACTATTGATGTAAGTAGTTTTGATACTTCAAATGTAACAACTATGGGTTCTATGTTTTTTTATACACTTGCTTCATCTTTGGATGTAAGCAATTTTGATACATCAAAAGTAACCAATATGTATTCGATGTTTGCATTTAGTTATGCTACATCAATAGATGTAAGCAATTTTGATACATCGAATGTAACTAGTATGGAGCACATGTTTGAATGGTGTGATGCAGCAGTTCTAGATTTAAGTTCCTTTGATACTTCTAATGTAACTACAATGGAATCAATGTTTTCTAATAATGGAGCAACGGTTGGTTATGCTAGGACACAGGTTGATGCTGATAGATTTAATAATGTAGGAACACTTTCCAATGGAAATAATCCGAATACTTCTATTCCTAATACTTTAACATTTACAGTAAAGTAGGAAGATAATTGGTATATATTTAATATTTAAAGATAAATTTTAAAGTTTATCTTTTTTCTTGATTTAGGGTTATATTAAAGTTAAAATATATTTGAAGAAGGTGTTAGTATGAAAAAGGTAAGTTTACTTCCGGCAGATAGTTATATTGTGGTAAATAAAAGCATACTAACTGAAGAGGATAAGAAGAATCTTATTAATTTATATGAACCTATTATAGGTCCTCTTCCGATAAGTCTTTATTTAACTTTGTGGGGTGATTTAGATCGTAGTGAGGTTATGAGCAAGGATTTTACTCATCATCATCTTATGACTTTTTTAAAGACTAAATTAGAGGATATTAGAGAGGCTAGAGAAGCTTTAGAGGCAGTAGGGCTTATTAAGACTTATTTGAAAGAGGAAAAGGATATTAATCATTATATTTATGAGTTATTTAGTCCGATAAGTGCTTATGAGTTTTTTAATCACCCAGTCTTAAATATTATTTTATATAATAATATTGGAGAAAATGAATATAAAGATTTAATTAAGGAATATAAGAAACCTATTAGTAGATATGATGATTATGTGGAAATTAGTTCTAAGTTAAATGATACTTTTAAGACTACAATGGGGAATATTTTTAATAATGATGATATTAAAAGTAAGAAGGAAGCTAAGGTTGAGATTAATTCTTTAATTGATTTTGATTTGCTGGAGGAAAGTATCCCTAATCATGTTTTAAGTGATAAAGCGTTAAATAAGAAGATGAAAGAGTTAATTAATTCACTTGCTTTTGTATATAATTTAGATACTTTAAAATTATCAGAAATAGTACGACTTACTATTAATGAAAATGGGATGATTGATAAGGATGCATTAGTTAGGGAAGTTAGAAAGTATTATGAATATAATAATGGAGGTAATTTACCTACTTTAATATATCGTTCTCAACCTGATTATTTAAAGAGTCCAGAAGGAGATATTTCTAATAGAGGCAAAATGATTTATATTTTTGAAAATACTACTCCTTATGATTTCTTAAAGAGTAAGTATAAGAATGTAAGTCCAACAGCTAGAGATTTAAGATTACTTGAGTATTTGGCAGTTGATTTAGGAATGATGCCGGCAGTTATAAATGTTTTAATAGATTATGTTTTAAAGACTAATGATAATAAGTTATCTAAAAGTTATATAGAAACTATTGCAGGACAGTGGATTAGACTTGGCATTAAGACTGCTTCAGGAGCGATGAATCAAGCATTAAAAGAATGGAAGAAGGGAACTAATAAGAAGAGCGATAAAGATGTTAAACTTCCATCTTGGTTTGATAAAAATACAAAACCTGAAGAACCAATTAGTGATGAGGAAAAGGCTGAACTTGAGGCATTAGAGGCATATTTAAAGGAGTTTAGATAATTATGAAAGATATTAATGATAGTATTAGTTTTAAATCTAGAGATTTAGATCATGATTTAAAAAGTGCATATGCTAGTGCGATAAAGAATGAAAATTTTAAAAAATTAGTCAATACTTTAAAGATTAAAGATAATGTAGCTTATAAATATACTTCTAAATTGGAAAGAACTATAGAGGAACTTAATAATTGTCAAAATTGTAAGTCACTAGCTGTATGTAAGAATAAAGTAGAAGGTATGGTTTATTATCCTACTGTTAATAATGATAAGTTAGAATTTAATTATGTTGCTTGTAAATATATGAAGAAACATCTTAAAGAAGAGGAAGAAGTTAAAAGTAAGTTTTATAAAATGCCTTATGAGATTAAAATGGCTAGAGTAAGTGATATTGAAGTTGATAAGAGTAGAACTAAGGTTATAAAATGGTTACAAAAGTTTTATGATAATTTTAAGAAAGATTCTAAATGTAAGGGATTATATTTACATGGATCTTTTGGCTCAGGTAAAACTTATTTGGTAAGTGCCTTTTTAAATGAATTATCTAAAGATTATAGTGTTATAGTCGTTTATTATCCAGAATTACTTAGAAGTTTAAAGGAAAATTTTAATAGTGAAGATTATCCTGAAAGAATAGAAGAAATTAAGAGATGTGATTTACTCTTATTAGATGATATTGGAGCTGAAACAATTAGTACTTGGAATAGAGATGAGATACTGGGGACTATTCTACAATATCGTATGGATAATAAAAAATGTACTTTTTTTACATCTAATTTAAGTTTAGATGAATTTGAAAATCATTTACTTATGAATAAGACAGCTGAAGAAAAAATTAAAGCTAGAAGAATAATGGAAAGAATAAAACAATTAACTGATGAGGAGATATTAATCGGTGAAAACAGAAGAAAATAATATTAGATATTAGTTTTGCTTTATATTTAGAAATAGAGAATAAGGTGCTTATTCTTTTTTCTTGATTTTAATCTAATTATAAATTATAATTAATTTAGATAATTAGGAGGATATAAAATGAAGAAAATATTAGTGATGATATTAGTATTGTTTATGATGCCTATAATGGTTATGGCAGCTGAAGAAGATGAAAATACTACTACAAGTACAACTACGACAACTTCTAATATAGAAAAGAGTCCAGATACAGGGGTAGAAGATTATTTTATTACTTTAGGTGCTGTTTCAGTTAGTTTAGGAGCAGTTTTATATATTCTTAATAAAAAGAACGTATTTCAAGAAATTTAATCTTAGAGGTGTTTTTTATGAAGAAATTATGGATAGTTTTAGGCCTTGCTTTTATGTGGCCTGTTGTTGTTTGGGGTGCTAATTCTAGTACACCAGTTGGAAATGATATTGGTTATAATGGATGTATTAATTTTCAAGATAATTTAGTTAATGCTTCTGGTCAAGGATATATCGGACAATGTAAGAGAGCTAGTTGTTATACAGGAGAATGGAAACAAGAATATTATATATCTAGTGATATGGTTTCATGTTCTAATGGAAATAGGAATTATTATGTTAAGACAATTAGAAGTGGTTGTGATCAGTATAGCGGATCATGTACTCCTAGAACAGATGTTAAATACTGCTCTTTAGTTGTTATGTATGATTGCGATAAGAATAAAGATGGTACTACTTATATGGGTGGTGGTGGAGGAACCAGTACTTTAGATACTAATAATTATTTAAAGAGTTTAAAGGTATCTCCTGGATCTATTAGATTTAATAAGAATACGATTGCTTATCAAATAGAGGTACCAAAAGGAACTAAGAATGTTACTGTTTCAGCAACTGCTGAATCCAATAGAGCTACTATTTCAATTAATAATAATAAAAATATTAGTGAAAATACTCCAATTTCTGTAACTGTTATTGCAGAAAATGGTTCTACTAGAACATATTTAATTAGTGTTAAATTTAAGAGTAGTGGTGGTTCATCTACTCCAAGTAAAGATACTAATAATTATTTAAGTAGTTTAAGTTTGTCTCAAGGAACAATTGAATTTAATAAAAATACTACTGAATATACTATTAATATTGATAGAGATGTTACTAAAATAGATGTAAATGCTAAGGCTGAATCTAGTAAAGCAAAAGTATCTGTTTTAAATAATGATAATTTTAATGAGGAAAATCCGATTAAAATTGTTGTTACATCTGAAAGTGGATCATCTAGAACATATACTATTAATATTAAGTATAATGGACCAGTTTTAGATACTAATAGTTATTTAAAAGAATTAAAGGTAGATATTGGTAAGTTAGAGTTTAATAAAGATACTACTACTTATACTATTGAAGTACCAAAAGGTACTAAAGATATTGTTGTAACGGCTACTGCTGAATCTGAAAAAGCTAAGGTTGAAATTGCTAATAATAAGGATATTTCAGATATCAAACCAATTACAGTTACAGTTACAGCTGAAGATGGAAGTACTAAACTTTATGTTATTAATATTAAGTTTGGAATCAATGAGGAAGAAGAAGGAAATAATTTAATTAAAAGTATTAAGATTGATGGATATAAAATTAATTTTAATCCTAATGTAAATGATTATAAATTAAAACTTAAGAATCGTGATGATAAATTAAATATTGAGGTTGAATTAGATAATGAAGAAGCTGAATATGTTATTTTAGGAAATGCCCATCTTAAGAATAAATCAACAGTTAGAATAAAAGTCACAGCTTTAAACGGGGAAGAAAACATATATACTATAAATATTATTAAATCAACTAATGTAATATTGTATGTTATCGGAGCAATTGTTTTAGGCATTGCAGCAGTATTTGGCTTTAAATTATTAGGAAAAGTAGTACCTGCAAAGAGTGATAAAAACTATGATTATGAATAGCACTTTGGTGCTATTTTTTTGTAAAAAGATAATTGATAGATTGAAATTAATGAGGTATAATGATATTATGATTATAAGAATAGGAGGAATGTAAAAGTGAAAGAAGCATCTGGAGAATTAAGTATGACTGCTATTGCAGTTGTAGCAATTGCTGCTATAGGGGTGGTGTTTACAACATTAGTATGGCCATCAATTAAGGCAAACATTCTAAGAAGTACTCATTGTTCTCAAGCTTACGAATGTAATAACTGTAATGCTAGTACTGGTATGTGTACTTGCAAATACTGTGAAGATGAAGCTTGTACAAAAACTGGCACAGTTCAATGTAATCAAAATAATAAATAAGGAGTCTTATAGATGAGAGAAGCAATTGGTGGAGCGTGGATATTTACCATAGTTATCGTATTTATAGTGCTCTTTTCTGGTTATTTAGCTGTATCTGTAAACTATTCAAAAGCATTTAGAGTTAAGAATGGTATTATTAATATTATTGAACAAAATGAAGGTATGAATAGTAAAGCTAGAACTGAAATTAGTGAGTATTTAGACGGTTATGGTTATTTTGTTTATGGTAACTGTAAAGATGCCAAGGGTTATGATGAACTTGTTGGTGGACAAAAAAAGTATAGATATTGTGTTTCTACCAAAGCTAAAGGTGAAGGAACATTTAAAAAGACTTATTATTATGTTACAGTTTATTTTAAATTAGATTTACCAATATTTGGTAGTTTATTTACTTTCCCTGTTACTGGTGAGAGTAAAGCAGTGTATTTTGCAAATGACAAATTATAGAGGAAGATGATGGCGTGAATTTATTAATTGAAAATTTAAATAGTGCTCTTTTAAATAGAATTGATGTTAATGTTATTAAAACTTTACATGGTGAATTTACCAAGGGTGATTTAGATGATCAATTAGTAAATTTATATTATAGTAAAGTTATAATAGATATTACGGCGATTAAAGATTATACTGATTTTGATATACTTTTTGATTTTTTAAGTTATTTTGAAAAGGAAAAAGTTATCTTACTTTTAGATAATAATACTACTAAGGAATGTATTTCTAAGTTAGTGCAAAATGGATATTATGATTTTACTAAGAATGTCGGAGGTATTAATTTTTTAACTACGCATCCTAATACTTTAAAAGATGTAGAAAAGTATATTATTGTTAATAGTTTTCAAAATCCATTAACAGAAGATACTACTAGTAGTTCTTTTAATCCGTTTGGAGATATTAGTAAAAGTACTAATGTAAATGAAAATAAAGTTGTTAAAAATCCTAATCAGATAATTATTGGAATTCAGGATTTAACTCCTCATGCGGGGGCTACTAGTTTGATGTATATGATGGTTAAAGAGTTAAGAAATTATTATAGTGCAGTAGGGGTTGAGATGATTAACCAAGATGCATTATATTTTAGAGATCCAGATATTTGTGAAAGTACATCATATGATGATTTGAAATTTAAGATTAAATCATTTAAAGATAAACAAGCGGTGATTATTGATTTAAATACTATTAAGGCAAATGATTTATGCGATTTTGTATTATTTTTAGTGGAGCCCGGGATAGTTAGTTTAACTAAACTATTAACTAGTAATCAGGATTATTCTAGAATTATGGGAGATAATGCAAGAATTGTACTTAATAGGTGTTCTTTGATTGATACTGATATACCTAGTTTTGAATATGAGACTAAATTAAAAGTTTTTCATATTTTAGGAAATATCGATGAAAGAAGTAGTAGAAATAAAGCCGTTGATGAGTTATTAATTAAACTAGGTTTTGATAAATTTAAGAGCGGTGGAGGTTTATTTGGTTTATTCAAATAATGTTGACTTTGACGCGGAAATAATATAAAATGAATATATGTAAGGAGTGGGATTATGTTTACTATATTAGATGGTATTGATGTAAGTAATTTTTGTTCAGAAGCTTCAGGAATCCTTCAATTAGTAGGTTGGATATTAACTGTATTTAAAATTGCTATTCCATTATTAATTATTGTTTATGGTATTTTTGATTTTGGTAAGGCAGTTACTGCAGCTAAAGACGATGAAATTAAAAAATCTGTTAAGAGTCTAATGTGGAGAGCTATAGCAGGTATTGTTATTTTCTTTATTCCTAGTATCGTAATGTTTATTTTCGGCGCTGTAAGTAATTATAGTTCTGAAAGAAACGGTCTAGAAGAATCAATGGATTTCAATGTATGTGAAGCTTGCATTTTAAGACCTTGGACTAAAGGTGCCGACGGCTGCATTCAATAATTAAAAATATGTATGAAAACAACCTTGTAGGTTGTTTTTTTTTATGATATAATGTTTAATGTATAATTGTGTGAAATTCGAGGTAGTTAATATGAAAAAAATATTAATATCAATATGTTTATTTTTTAGTATATTTTTACTTTTTAAGATAGATGCTAGTGCTGTTGGAATATGTAAACAATGGGAACTTCAAAGTAGTGATTTAGTAAATGAATCTTATAACAAAAAAGTAGGTAAGAAGTGTGGCACTAAGGTTAAAAAACAAAGCGATATTACCTCTCAATGCTGGATTAAATCAAAGTCTGGTTTTTTAGGTATTGGTGCGAAATTTGATATTTATAATGCGGAAGCTGTTTGCATTAAAGAAGAACAAGTTGATGAAAATGTTAGTTGTACAAAGTATACCGATAAGGGTAAATGTAATTCAGTTACGGATTGCGTTTTTGATACTGTAACAAAGAAATGCTATAACAAGGCCGACACACCTAGTCAAAGAGCTAGTCATAATACCGAAGCTACTGATAATTCAACATGCTCTAGTTTAAAAAAAACTGAGTGTAAAAAGAAAAGTGATACTTGTGCTTGGGATGCTGCTTCAGGAGCATGTTATAGTCTTTCAGCTGCAGGATTCACTCGTTCAAGTAATGGTTCGGTTTCCCAATCAGTAAATATGTCTGGTTATGGTAGTACCGACGACCCAACACTTCAAACTGTTGAAGCAGATTGTGATGGAGTATTAGCGGGGATAAGTGAAGATTTACAATCTGCTATGGATGCAATTAGAATTATTGGTCCTATTATGGTTGGTTTCTTTACGGTTTTAGATTATTTAAAGGCTGTTGCTAATAAAGATGCTGAAGCTTTAACTAAGGCAAATAAGAGACTGCTTACAAGAATATTCTTAATTGTTTTATTGTTCTTCTTACCAATATTAATTAATTTATTCTTATCATTTATAGATCCAAGTTATACAACATGCGTTCAATAGAAAGGAGGCTGTTTAGTGACAAATATTGTTGCTTTAAAATTATTTAACATAGGTGATTTTGTCTTAAATACTTTAAGAGGAATTACATTACTTATAAATGCACTTATTTATAATATTACTGGTTATATGTATCGTATTTTTTATATTGTTACAAGAGCTAGAATTTTTGATGTTAATGATCCAGATGGAATAGGGGCAATTACTAAGAGAATTTACGTTGTCTTAGGGGTTGTAATGTTATTTGTTCTTGCTATTAGTGTATTAAGATTAATTGCTGATCCAGATAAAGTAGGAGCAAATGATGATAAATCATTAAAGGGCCTTGCTAAGAATACAGTTATTTCAATTGTATTAATTGCACTCTTACCTTTTATTTATGATACAATTGATAGAGTTGAAAATCGTATATTAGAATCTAATATCATTGGTAATATTATTTTAATGAGTAGTACGACAGAAGAAGATAGTCACAACGATTTTAAGAAAAACGGAAAGATTGATACAAAAGATGCAGGTTTTAGAGTAGCAGTTTCAATATTTTCAACCTTCTTTCATCCTGTATCTCAAGATCCAGATAATCCGGATGTTAAAATTGCCGTTACTCCTGCAGAGTGCCGTTCAGGAGAAGGAATTGAAGGAGATTTAAAAACTCTATGTGATCACTATATTGAAAAATATGATTTAGCAATGGATCATGGATTTTTAAGTTTATTCTTCCTAGATCCTGAACTAAATCAAGCAGTTACTGATGGGACGATGGAATATCACTGGCTATGGGCAATGGCTTTAGGTCTATTTTCGGCATATTTATTCTTATCATTTGCCTTTGATGTAGGAGCTAGAGCGGTTAAATTAGCAGTATTGGAAATTGTTGCTCCAATACCAATTATTTTAAGAATTACAAAACCAACAGGTGGTATATTTACTAAGTGGTTTAATGAAATTAAAAGTACTTATTTGTTAGTATTTGTCCGTGTTGCAACTATTTATTTTGCTATATATACAATGTCTTTTATTAGAGATAATGGACATTTCTGGAACATGATTGATAAAGATTATGTATCAAATATTTCTTTAACAAGATTAATTGTTAAAGCAATTATGTATATAAGTATTTTACAATTTGCCAAAACTGCCCCTAAACTTTTAGACAGTATTGTTGGTGGTTTTGCTAAGGGTGAATGGAGAATTGGCAAAAAACTTAATGGTGAAGATTATGAATATGCAAGACGTGGAATTGGTGCACTTGGCACCGCAGCTAGAAATCTAGGTAGAGAAGGATTTAATATTTTTAATCAAAGAAATGCTGATGGAACATATTCTTCTCGACCAGTAAAAGATAGATGGAGACAAGCTGGCCGTGCAATAGGTAACCTTCCAAGAACTGTTTTACATGGTGGATACCGTGGATGGCAAAATAGCGGAGGAGATTTGAAAAATTTAGGTAAAGAAATAAAGAAATCTTCATCTGAAACTTTTGAGGCTATAGATAAACGAGATGCTAAAAGAAAACGTTTTGCTGAAGCAAGTAGTAAACATCCAGGTAATGTGGCATATCGTGTTCCTGGTTTAAGAGGGCTTGCACTTAAATTTGATGATTTTAGTGATGCAATTGCTCAAGAGGGCGGACCACAAAATTATTTTGGGAACCGAATTAATTATACTAGTGTAGGTGAAAATGCTGATAAAGCCGGTAAATTTAGAAAGAAAATTAATCCAATTGTTAATTCTGATTCTATTCAAAAAGGTGTTCAAGAAATTAAAGATCGTGCTAAAAATGAAAAAGCTAGTCTTACGGAATACTATAACAATGAAAGATTAAATTTAAGAAGAGAAGAGACTAGGATACGTAGTCAAGAAGGCTATGAAGAGCATGCTACAAGATTTAGAAAGATTGATGAAGATTTAGGTAGGATTTATGGTAGCGAGGCATATAAATCTTTTTCTGAAAAGGCTGCGACTTTAAATGCTGAAAGATCTAGATTAATGGCCACACCTGAAGCTGAAGCTTGGAAAAGAACTAATGAGGCTATTGGCACTGATGCTAGAAATTTCAGAACTAGATATGAAGTAGATAAATCTAAGATTACTGCTGAAATTAGTGCATTAGAAGCACAAAAAGTCGCAATCGGGAAAGATACTACTTTAACTGCAGAAAAAAAAGATTTACAGATTAAAGGACTCGATTCGCAAATAACTGCAGCTCAAGTTAAATTATCTGATTTAGAAACGGAAAAAACTAAGTTTACTGCTGAAATGAAAGTTAGAAGAGATGAATTAAATGCTACTGAATTTGGTGCTAAAATTAATGACATTGATACTAAATTAGCTGCGTTAGAGATTGATTCTGGTGCTCGTGAGGCTATGGTACTAGAAGCTGAGAAAAAAGAACTTGAAAAAACTGATATTGGTAAAGAACTTGCTGAATTAGAAAGACGCAAAACTGAACTTAAGACCATATATGAAGAAGAAAAGAAAGAAATTGATGATAGAACTAAGCGTGAAGTAGATGAAAAGATTATTGGCAACTTAGAAAAGGTTAAGGATGATCTTCGTGCTTATATGATTGCTAATAGTGGCGAACTTCGTGATGAATTCACAGCTTTAACTGAAGCTTCTCAAAGAAGGATTTTAGAAAGAGCTGGAGTAACTACTATGAATCCAGATGGATCACCTGTTCCTCTTAATTTGGGTGAGGAATTTAATAAATTGTGTCAAATTGTTCGTTCTAAGGATGATAGTACAAAATATACAGTTGAAGAATTAAAACAAATCCGCGGCTTCTTAGATGGTATCAAAGAAGAGGAAGTTCGTGGTGCGTTTAGAGCAAAATTTGTTGATAAAATTGATGCTGCCGCTGATAAGGCTGCTGAAGGCAAAGGAGGTAGCAAATAATGGAAACTAAAGAATATGAGTTTTGTAGTTCATATGTGGGAGAGTTTTTAACAATAGTTAATTATTCTGATGATAGTGATGATATTGAAATGTTTGAAACTTATCGAGAATATGCCTTAATTGATTTAAGAAGAGAATTTAAAGACTCTCCATTCTATGATGAGTATGTTAAAGAAGTTAATGATGATTATGATAAAAAAATATTTGATTTCATTAAAGAAAAAGTAGCTATGGTAAGTCCTGGATTCTTTAATGAAAAAATATCATCATTAAGAAAACTATTAATGGATAATAGTGATTTTGCATCTAGGCTTGGAATGATAGTTCAAGCAAGAAAGATAGATGATTTTTATACAAATTATAAAATTGCTTTACAAAGAGTAGCTGAAGCTGATTTTAGAAGGGATATATTAAAATAAGGAGGAATAAATGGGGAATAATAATACGTTTTTAATTCCAGCCAATTCAAAAAAATCTATGTTATATTTAAATTTATTTAATAGAACAGATTTAATAATATTTGGTAGTGGAATACTTGCAACATTTATATTAATACTAGCAAATTTTAATACTACTTCAATAAAAGGAATATTATTTATTTTAACACCAGTACTTATTTGTTCCTTTTTAGTTATACCGCTTCCTAATGTCCATAATGTTAGGACGCTTATAAAGATAGTATATGAATATTTTACAAATAGAAGAACATATTTTTGGAAAGGTTGGTGTGTAAACTATGGCAAAGAAGAGTCAAAGTAAGTATAGTGAAGATTGGGTACCAATTAAGGCTATTCAAAATGGAATGATAGTTTTAGATAATAATTGGTATGTTACTGGTATTAAAGTTGAGCCAAAAAATATCTTTATTTTAGATCAGCAAACTCAAAATAATATTATATTTAACTTTAGAAGCTTTTATAACACAATTGATTATGAGTTCTGGTTGATGGTTGCTGATAGACCAGTAGATATTAATCTATATTTATCTGAGTTACAATTACAATTTGATCAAGCACCTTCTCAGGCTGTTAGAAAGTTAATTAGTCAAGATATTGCTAAAGCTGAGAGTTTTACTTCGACAGCTATGAATGTTGTTGATACAGAATATTTTATTATGTTTAGACATCAAAAGTTAGAAATATGTCAAAAGAGAATTCAAAATTTAATTAGTAATTTAGCACAAATAGGACTAGTTAGTAGACAAACAAGTGATGATGATTTGAAATTCTTGCTACAAAACTTCCTAAATGGCGGTGCTTCAAATGAGTTTGGGACGGTGATGAGTAATGAGTAGTACATTTAAAAGTGAAATAGCTCCTAAAGGAATTAACTTTAATATTAATGATTTTATGATTAGTGATAAATATGCTACTATTCTTACTATTATTAGTTTCCCTAAAGTTATAGGTCCTGGATTTTTAGCAAATGTTACTAATATTCCAGGGGTTAAAGTTGTTGTTAAACATATTCCAATTAATTTTTCTACAATGAGTAGAATGATAGATAAGGAAGTTGCTGATTTAAAACAAAGGTATCAAAATGAACATGAAAGAACTATTCAAGAAAGAATACGTCAAGATTATGAATCTTTAGAATCTTTTGTTCAAATGCTTGCTGCTACACAATCAAAGATATATGATTTTCAAATGCATATTATGATTACAGCAGATACTAAAGAAGAATTAGAAAGTAAAAAGATTCAAGTTAGAAATTATTTAGATGCAATGGAAATGCGTGGAATTCCAATGATGTTTGAACAAGAAAAAGTTCTTAAATCAATGATTCCTATTTTCCCTAAACAAGATATTGAAGAGAGAGTAGGAACACCTATTCCAAGTCCAACTATAGCGGCTATGTATCCTTTTGTATTTGATAGTATAAAAGATCCTGGAAGTGCAACTCTTCTTGGTATAGATTTCTCTGGTGGAGTAGTTTTATTTAATCAGTTCTTATATCAAACAAGAAAAGAGTTTAATAGAAATAATGCAAATATTATTATCTTAGGTACATCCGGTTCTGGTAAATCAACTGCTGCTAAGTTATTACTTCGTACTCACATTAGAAATAATTGTAAGATAATTGCTATCGATCCTGAAGGTGAGCTTGAGGATATGGTTAAGAATTATGGTGGAAACTTTATCGATTTAGGTAAGGGTGGAGACTTTGGAATGATTAATCCACTTGAGGTTATTTTTGATGCTGATGAAGAAGAAATTAAGGATGGAGCTGCTCATTCTGTTTTAACTAGAACACTTCAAAGTTTAAAAGCATTTATTAAGTATTATTATCCTTCTATTGAAGATGATGTACTTCAAATGTTTAGTGAAGTTTGTTTAGAAACTTATAAGAGATTTGGTATAGATTTTGATACAGATTTTAGTACTTTTACATCTGCGGATTATCCAACATTTGATGATGTTTTCTCAACTATTAAGGGTAGATTATTATCTATGCCTGAAGCTACTAGAGAAAAAGATGTAATGGAAAGATTATCTCTTAGAATTAAACCATTTACTTTAGAACTTAGATATTATTTTAATGGACATACTACAATTGAAACTGATAGTAATTTTGTTGTATTTAATATTAGAGAGCTTATGAATAGTGATGAAAATATTCGTAATGCACTTTTCTTTAATATTTTGAAATATGCTTGGGGTTTATGCTTAGATAAATCTATTAATACAGTAATGTATGTGGATGAAGCACATGTACTTTTATCTGCTAAAAATGAATTAGGAGCGGAATTCTTAGCTCAAGTTCAAAGAAGAAGTCGTAAGTATAATACAGGTACAATTATTATTACTCAACAACCTACAGATTTTGCTGCTGAGAATGTATTTGTTCATGGTAAAGCTATTTTTGATAATGCTTCTTACTATTTAGTAATGGGGTTAAGAAAACAAGCAGTAGAAGATTTATCTAGACTTATAGATTTAAATGAAAACGAAAAAGAAAGCATTAAGACTTATAGTCAAGGAGAAGCATTATTTGTATGTGGATCTAGACGTATGAGAATTAATGTTGTATTAACTCCAGAAGAATTAGACTCTTTTGGTTCTGGTGGAGGATTATAGTAGTTAGAGGTGGTTTTCTATGAATTATAGAAATAACAAACATAAATTATTAAATAAGATGATGAAAATACTATTCATCTTTTTAATAGTTTTTTCGTTTGCGGTAAAACCTGTAAATGCAGATATTCAAAAGTATAGTGATTTTGATTTTGATGAATTTGCAGAGCAAACAAAAGATTATTGGATTAGAGCTTGTATGGGTGAAAAAGAAGAGGATAGAGATAGATGTGTTGATAAAATTATTAAACAACAAAGAAAATTCTATACTCAGTTATATAAAATACTAGCTAGTAAACAAAGAAAAGGTTATTTTATAGAAGATTCAATTATTATAGCAACGATATTCTTTGAGTATGAACTTTCATTTTTTAATGATGGAAGTAATGCTTATAATATTGATGATAATGGTGATGATGGAGATAATGCAACAGCAGAGTATTTTGAACAAGAAAGAGATTCATTAAAGCTATTAATTAATGCTATGATTGGATATGAAAAGACTTGTTATGGGATTCAAGATTCTTATGAAGTAACAGATGAAAGTGGAGTTACTACTTCAATATGTGATTCAGGTTCATTAAATGAAGATGGAAAATGTTATACTTTAATTTATAGTGAGTCATTATCTTTCTGGGAAAAGTTTGCCAGTGGAGTTAAATCTTTCTTTGGTTTATTTTCTCATAAACAATCTGATTGTGAAGCTAAAGCTTATGAACAAGGTTTTACAGTATCAGATGAATCAGTAAGTGCTCAAAAGAAAGTTTTAGTTGATGGGTACTGGGATTTCTTAGAACAAGGTGATTATTTTGATCGTAAGCCTCATTTATGGCATAGATATAATGCCGTATTAGAAAAGGCTGGGGTTGAAAGTTTAGATCAATTAGATAAAGAAAAATATGCGGAAGATTTAGTTAAAGTTAGAAAACAAATTGTTAAAGAAATTAAGGAATTATTAGAAGAATACAATAAGGGAAGAACTAATCCTGGATATTTAGGTGCTTCTAATAATGATAATTATTGGTGGCCAATAGGTAGTGCGGAAGTAACAGAGCAAAATGGGAAAGTTTTTGCAGCTGGAGATCCAGTTTCTGTTACAATTACAAGTAATTATGGAGTTAGAGTTCATCCAGTTTATGGGACTACACGTAAACACTATGGGGTTGATTTAGCAGGTGTTGGAGGTAATGGTAATACCAATATCATTGCGGCAAAAAATGGAACTGTTGTAGCAGTAAATACAGGATGTTTTTCAACATCTAATCAAGAAGACCATTGTGGTGGTGGATATGGTAATTACGTTCAAATTCAACATAGTGATGGTTTATATACTTTCTATGGTCATATGCATGAAAACTCAATTACTGTTCATGAAGGAGAATCAGTTGTTCAAGGGCAGGTAATTGGTAAGATGGGAACTAGTGGAGTAAGTACAGGAACCCATTTACATTTTGAAGTGCGTACTGGTACTAGCCAATCTACAGCGGTAGATCCACTTGATTATATTGATCCAAATAATCCTAGACCTTCTAGTTTATCTAGTTTAGGTGAACTTATTGGAATGTTAATTGGATTTGAAGGAGCAGGACCAGCTAGTGGAGATAGTTATGTAGTTTATTGTAATTCAGGTGATGTTCCAACGGCTGGACCTGGGGTTACGCTTACACATAATGCAGCTACATTTGCTAGTGTGGGTTATCCTTTAGTAGGTAGTCCACCTTATAGTAATTATTGTGGTAGTACAATTCCTAAATCAGTAGTTGAGCAAGTGTTTGCCGTTGAAGTTGAAAAATGGGCTGAATACGTACGTGGAAAACTTGCCAGTGCTGGACTTTCATTTAGTCAAAATCAAATAGATGCTCTTACAGATCTTTGTTATAATGCTGGTTATCGTATGGATGATTTTTTATCAGCTTATAGTAGATATGGTAATTCTCAATCATTATGTTCAAGTTGGTGGAACAATTATTATATTAGAGATGGTAGTGGTACTGTTTTAGGGGGATTAAAAACTAGAAGATATAAGGAATGTAATTTAACTTTCTTACAAGGCATCTATGATGGTTCTTATTAGAAAAAGGTGATAATTATGAAATTAAATAAAACAGATTATATTTTAATAGGGATTATCACCCTTTTAGCTATCGGTCTATTCTTTGTAATAAGAAAAGGCGATGCAGAGGAACTTGCTGTAGAACAGCAAAATACTAAAGAATCATATGCTCTTGTTAGTGAAAAATCAACTTTTTTTACAGTTGAAAGTTGTGCTAATAGATATATTTTAAATTTAAGCAAAAAAAATGTGGATAACTTAATGAAAATTGTGGATAATCAATATCTTAATAATAATAATCTTAATAAAAGTAATCTAATTAAGAATTTAGGTGAATTAGATGATTTATATTCATTTAATGCTAGGAAGATGTATTATTCTAAAAATGGAAGTATTACAAAGTATTATATTTATGGATTATTGAAAAAAGAATTTATAAATGAATATGATGGTGGTTCAGATTATTATTTAATAGTTAATATTGATAATAAAAAAAATTTATTTAGTGTTGAACCATATGATGGTAAGTATTTTAAGGAGGCATTATAATGGAAGAACTTTCAAAAAACTCTTTAAGGCCTCTCTTAATCGGGCTTATTATTATACTTGTTCCATTAATAATATCATTTATATTTAAAGAAAATGATGGAAGTAATGGAAGAGTATTAAAACAGGATTTTGAATTTAAAGATTATGAAGTAAATGAAGTAATACCGGTGTATATTACCGATGAAGAACTTGTTAAGAAATATTATAGTGAATTTATGGATATTTTAATTAATGATCCAGAAAAAGCATTTACAATGCTTGATGATGAAACTTTAATTGAAAAGTTTGATAGTTATAAAAGTTTTAAAAGTTATTTAGATACTTTAAAACAAAAGAAAGGTTTTTATACTACAACAGTTAGAAATTATTCTAATGAAATGGTAGATGGTAAAAGAGTTTATTTTGCGATGGATTCAATAGGCAATGAATATGGTTTTGTTGAATCTTCAATTATGAATTATAAAGTTAGAATTTATTAGTATTTTTAGAAAGGAGTAATAGCTATGGATGATGGGTTTGATAGAGAAGATGAACTTGAGCCTCGTGAAGAATTAAGTCCAGAGCAAAAAGAAAAACAAAAAAAAGCAGCTGAAAAAGCCCATGCCGATGAGTCCAATGCTAAAGCAGTAAAAGTTGCAGGTAAAGCTGTTGCAACTGCTTATTTTGGAAAAGCTGGTGGGAAAGCAGTTGATATTGTTGCTAGTACAAAAACTGGTCAAGCTGTAATAAACACGGCAGGTAAAGCTGTTACTCAAGCTAATAAATATTCGCTAGGTGGTAAACAATTACAAGGCGTTATTAATACGGCAAATGATACTGGTTTAATTAACGCTGCGGATACAGTTGCTGGTGGAGTAAGTAAGGAAAGTCTTACTAAGGAAGGGGCTAAAGATCTTGCCAAGGAAACTGGCAAACAGTGGGCTAAAGATAAGGTAACTGGTAAAGGTGGTAGCAAAGCACCACAAGAAATTCCTCAAGATGAAGAAGTTAAAACTGAACAAGAAGAAAAAGAGGAAAAGAAGGAAAAGAGAAAAGGTTTTCTTAAGAAGATTTTAGTTCGTAGTATTATCTTTTCAATATTTGGTTTTGGTGCTATTTTTTTAATTCTTTTTGTTGCTATTTTAGGTCCGGCTTTGGGTGGTCTTTTAGATTTAACTGAGGATATTTATAAGCCAACTCCGAAAGATACTGTAGGTACTCAAGGTCCAGGAGTGCTTACTGAGGCGGATATTCAACGTATGATGATATATGTTGGAGATAGTCGTATAAAGGAAATGAGCCATATTATTAGTGCTGATGATTTAACTTTTATTTATAATGATCAAGGTAATTATAACTGGTTTATGGGTTCGGCTAGGGCTGAAATAAATAGTAAAATAGCTGATCCAAATGTTAAGATTAGATTTGTTGTTATTAATTTAGGATTAAATGATTTAAATAATTATGCTAGTTATTATAATGCTTATAATGCAATGGCTAGTAGTAATTCTGATGTTCATTTCTTATTTTTGGGATTGGGGCCTATAGCAGATGGTCAAACGGTAGTGCCTGGTGCTACTAATCAAAAGGTTCAAATTTTTAATAACCAGTTAAAATCTAAAATTGGTGATAATTTTATAGATATATATGGAATGGTAAATAGGGCAGAAGTAATTGATGGAGTTAGTTATACTGATACTACTTATCGTAAGATTCATGCAATGGTTCTTGCTTATATTAAAGAACATTTCCATACGGGAGTACCATATCTTTTAGATAGTTATCCTAGTGGGACTGCTGGTACAAATTTATTAACAACTCCAATTAGAACAGCTTTAGGTGATGATGCCTATGAGTCTTTACACGCGGCTGTTACGGAAAATGTAAACGCATCAGGAAAATGTACAAGGGCGGCAGTAGCAGCTGCAGGAGTAACTCTTGCTTATGGTTTATATCAAGCAGGTTATCGATTACCTTATTATTGGGGTGGTGGCCACGAAGGCTCTATTTATATGGGAGTCAATCCAAAACATGGATCGCAGGTTGGTGCCAGTTGTAGTCCAAGTACTTGCTATAATTATTATGGATTTGACTGTTCAGGATTTGTTTCTTGGGCATTAGGTAATGCAATGGGAAAAGATATTGGAGGATATATTACAACTGGTTTTATGTCTATTGGAACAAGGATTTCTTTCCAAGAAGCTGGTCCCGGAGATATTTTAGTTAATGAAGGTCATGTTATTTTAGTAGTAGAGAATAAAGGTGGTTATTTGGTAACATTAGAGTCAGCTGGTGGACAAATGGGTCTTGTTTTTGGACAATATACTCCAGGATCTGCTAGTAGTTATCAGATTATGTCTTTACAAGGATATATAGATAGGAATTGTTAATATGAAAAAGATTTTATTATTAATAATAAGTGTATTTCTTTTATCTGGTTGTGAAGCGGTTTATAATGTTAAAATTGATGAGAAAACAATTAGTGATGAATTAGTTATTAATGCTTTAAATAAAAAATATGGTGAAATAACTAATAAAGCAATGATAGATTATAATTATGAGAATTTTAATTTGGCAGTTGATGCTGATACTCCTGGATATCCAGAGTTGTTTTCTAGATTAGATGGATATAATTATTATAATAAAGAAAAAATTGATAATAGTGATGCATATGGATTAAGGTTTACTTATACATTTGATATGGATAAGTATGAAAAGACTTATCTGTTACTACCTTTTAATTATCGTAGTGTTACTAATAGTAAGGATAGATTTAGTTTTAGTAGTGGAAATCCAGAAGGTAATTCTTTATTTAAATCTTATCCTGATTTAGATAAGTTAACAATAAATGTTACTTCTTATTATCAAGTAATAGAGAGTAATGCTGATGCGGTTAATGATCAAACTTATACTTGGGTTTTTACTAAGAATAATTATGAGAATAAAACTATTAATATAGTAGTTGATAAGACAAGTAAATATTCTAAGTTAAGGGATAGTAAACTATCAAATAGTATTATTAACATCGTTTTTATGGTTTTGGGTGCCACATTATTATTTGGGGTAATAATTGTTTTAGGTAAAGTAAAGAATTCTAATAATTAATGTGGAAAAAAATCATATTTTAGTATATAATTAGTAGTGCAAGGAGGGATTAGATGAAATTTAGAGTAGCCCCTAAAGATCTAATAATATTTATTATATTTTGTATCTTTTTACTTATTATGTCATCTTTGGCAGTTTTAAATGTAACATCTTTATTAGATTCTACAGAATTTTTTGGACTTAATTTTTTCGCAGGATTTTTACCTCCTTATTTAATACCAACTTTAGTGGTATTCTTTGCAGTTTTAATTGCAATTTTTATGAGTGTTTCTTCTTATATATTTGAAAGAGATAAGGGATCAAAGGGGTTTGGTCTTACTTTTAAGGAAAAAGAAGAAAAGGGTTATAGTAGGTGGTTAAAACCACAAGAGATGAAAAAAGCTCCGGGAATAGTAAGAGTTCCAATTAAAGCTGAAACTGCTGATGGAGCAGGTATTGTAGTTATAAATGATGGTAAAGATATGTATGTTGATAATGCACATCATCATACTTTAGTTGTTGGGCAAACTGGTTCAGGTAAAACTACGGCTCTAGTAGATCCTTTAATTTATAGTTTATCTAAGAAGGGTGAAAGTATGATTATGACTGACCCTAAGGGTGAGATTTATCGTAATCATTCAGAAATGCTTAGAGCTAAGGGATATAAAATAGTTGTTTTAAACTTTAGAGATCCAGCATATGGGAATTCTTGGAATCCTTTAACTTTACCTTATAAGTTATATAAATCAGGAAATGTTGATAAAGCAATTGAGCTTTTAGAAGATATTTCTTTAAATATTATGTATGATCCAGAAAATAAGAATGATCCATTCTGGGAAAAATCTTCTTCAGATTATTTTTCTGGTTTAGTATTAGGTTTATTTGAAGATGCTAAGGAAGAACAAATAAATATTAACTCAGTTAATTATATGTCAACTGTAGGAGAAGATACTTTTGCAACTAGTAATTATGTTAAAGAATATTTTACTTTAAAAGGTGAGGAGTCTACTCCTTATACATTTGCTAATAATACAATAAATGCTCCTAATGAAACAAAGGGAAGTATTTTATCAGTATTTAGATCAAAGATTAGACAATTTGCTACAAGAGAGAATTTGTCAGAAATGCTTTCTTATAGTGATTTTAATATGAATGATATTGGTAATGAAAAAACAGCAGTGTTTATGATAGTTCAAGATGAAAAAACAACCTATCATGCGCTTGCTACTATTTTCATTAAACAAGTTTATGAAACTTTAATTGGAGTTGCACAAAAAGAACCAAATGGTAGACTTAAATATCGTACTAATTTTATTTTAGATGAGTTTGCAAATATGCCTCCACTTAAAGATGTTACTACAATGGTTACAGCAGCAAGAAGCCGTTCAATAAGATTTACTTTTATAGTTCAGAACTTTGCTCAGTTAAATGATGTTTATGGTAAAGAAGATGCTGAAACTATTAGAAGTAACTGTGGTAATTTAATTTATCTATTAACGACGGAACTTGCGGCTTTAGAAGAAATTAGTAAGTTATGTGGTGAGGTTAAATCTAAAGATAAAGAAAAAACAGCATCTACGCCACTTATTACAGTTAGTGATTTACAAAAATTAGAGATGAATGAAGTTATTATCCTTCATAGTAGATTAAATCCTTTTAGAACTAAGTTAAAACCAAGCTATGAAATTGATTGGGGGACTTCAGCTTTTGGTAAAGGTGAACTTGTTGCAAGAGAAAAACGTCCAATTGAGATGTTTGATATTAAAGAATTTGTTAAAGTTAAGAAAAGAAATAAGTTATTTGAGGCTTTAGATGGTAATAAGAATTTAGATTCTAAACCAACTATTGAACCTGAAAGAGAGGAAATAAAGGATGATACTCCAATTGCTCCTCCTGTATCTTTAATAAATGATAAAGAAGAAGACAATTCACCATTTGCTAATTTATTTAATCCATTTAACTTTGCGGGTGAACAACAACAGGTAGCAAATGAAGAACCTGTGGAAGAAACTGAAAAGATTAGTCCGGTAGTTCAGGATATACCTGCAAAACCAGTTGAAAGGATTATTGAAAATAAGACTGTTACTCCTAAATTTGATATTGATAGTTTAGTTAAAAGAATTGATGCTAAAATTGCTGAATTAGAAGAACAAGAACGTTTAGAGAAAGAACAAAATGCTTCAGAAGAAGTAAAAACAGAGGTACATCCTAAAGATGAAGTTGATTATGATACTTTAGATAATACTGTTGTTCAGAAGTTTGATGATTTTATGAAGAATGATGATACTACTACAGATGAACCAGTAGTTAATATTGATAAAGATAGTGTCATTGTTGGTGATGTTACTGATGATCAGTATTATGATGACTTCTTTAATGAAGATGAATAAGAACACTTAGGTGTTCTTATTATTATTCTTGAATTATTTATAAATATTTAGTAAAATTATATTGGAGAGTGATAGATATGACTGAGCGAAAGAAATTATATATAGGAATTTTATCTGTTATAGTTTTAGTTGTAACTGTTGTTAGTGTATCTTATGCATACTTTACAGCTAATATTACTGGAATAGAAAATGCTTCAACAATTAGTTTAAGTGCGGGTAGAATGGTTATTTCTTATGCAGAAGATAATTTTTTAGAAGTTAGGAATATTTATCCAAGAGAAGAAGAATGGGCTACTAAGAGATTCGCTTTAACAGGAACCAATACAACTGAACTTGATATGGAATATAATATTTATTTAAATGTTGAGAGTAATACTTTTTCGAATAACGCTTTAACTTATACTTTAAATGGTTATAGTCCAACAGAAAATCAAGATGTAGTTAATGTAAGTAATCAAACTCCTATTCCTAATACTTTAGGGCCTCTTTTACTTGGCTCTGGTAAATTTACGGAAGCTGATGGAGTTATTCATAATTATGTATTAAAGATATATTTCCCTGATACTGGGGTTGATCAAAATACTGACCAGGAAAAGGAAATTAGAGCTAAAATAAATATAACTGATGGAAAAGAGTAACAACTCTTTTTTTTTACATATAATATAATATGAAAGTTATTAACAAAAAAGACTATAAGAATGATGGAATGTTTATTGATTTAGATAAGGAATTTGTTCCATATGATAATCTTTTAAATAATCATTATAAATACTTAAATAAGGATTATAAGTATTATTTTTATTGTAAAAGTGGAAAAAAGGCTAAAAGAGTTGCTTTAATATTGGAAGCATATGGTTATAATACAACCTTAGTTTTAAATAAATAGGGCTTTAAAAATAGTCTTTTTTTTTATATAATAATGATATGGAATTTTTTAATAATTTAGACAATTTAATTACAGGTATACTTAATTCATTGGGAGCTTTTGCTCCTTTACTTGCGTGCTTATTAATAACAGTAGAGTCTATCTTACCGGTTTTGCCTTTAGGTTTATTTATTACAGTTAATTGTTATTATTTAGGGATACTGGGATTTATTATAAGTTATGTATTAACTTGTGTTGGATGTTTTATTTCTTATAGATTATGTAGAGGTAAATTAAAGAAGCATTTTGATGGGATGATGGATAAAAAAGAACATAAGTTACTTAAAAAGATGATGAAATTATTTAATGATATTAACCTTTCAGAACTTGCTTTACTTATAGCGATACCTTTTACACCAGCTTTTTTAGTTAATATAGCAGCTGGTTTATCTAATATGAGTACTAAAAAGTTTGTATTTGGGCTTATAATTGGGAAATTCTTTATGGCTTATTTCTGGGCTTATATAGGAACTAGTTTAATTGAAAGTTTTAAAAATCCTTATATTTTAATTAAAATTGCAGTAATACTTATGGTGGTATTTATAATAAGTAAATTGGTTAATAAAAGATTTAGATTGGAGTAGTTTATGGAGATATATATCGTTATAGGATTATTAGTAGTAGTTATAATACTTCTTATAGTTTTACTTGTTAAAAAGAATAATAATGAAGAAATTACTTTAAAACTTGGTAAGTTTGAAACAGATATTACTAAAGCTTTAGGAGATTTTAAGTATGATTTTAGTAAAGATATAGAAAAAGATTTTAAAGAAACCAATGAAGTAATTGAAAAAAGATTAATGTATTTAAATGAAAAAGTTAATGAAAGATTAGATGCTAATTTTGAAAAGACTAATAAAACTTTTACATCTATATTAGAAAGAATTAGTAAGATAGATGAAGCTCAAAAGAAGATTGATGGTCTTTCTAATGATATAATTTCACTTCAAAGTGTTTTAACAGATAAAAAGACTAGAGGAATATTTGGAGAAACAAATTTACAATATATTTTAAATAGTGTATTTGGGGTTAATGATAAGATATATAGACTACAATATACTATGAGTAATGAAACAATTGCTGATGCAGTAGTTTTTGCCCCAGAACCACTTGGTACAATAGCAATTGATTCTAAGTTTCCACTAGAGCATTATCAAATAATGACTGATAGATCTAGAGAGAAAAGTGAAAGAGATGCTGCTAGTAAAGCTTTTAAAGCAGATGTTAAAAAGCATATAGATGCCATACGTGAAAAATATATTATTCCAGGTGAAACAGCGATGGAAGCAATTATGTTTTTGCCAGCAGAGGCTATTTTTGCTGAGATTAATGCTTATCATCCAGATTTAATAGAATATTCATATAAGTCTAAAGTATGGATAGCGAGTCCGACTACTTTAATGAGTACTTTAACAATTATTAGTATGATATTAAAGAATATGGAAAGAGATAAATATGCTAAGGTTATTCATGAAGAATTAAATAAATTAGGAATTGAATTTAGTCGATATAAAGAAAGATGGGATAAACTATCTAGAAGTATTAATACGGTATCTAAGGATGTTGAAGAAATACATACAACAACTGATAAGATTAGTAAGAGATTTGCATCTATTAGTAATGTAACTATTGAAACTAAGGATAAAAATGAAGATAGTAAATAATATTTATAAAAGTAAAGGATTAACTGGTCTTTATCATTTAATTAATTATGCTAGAAGTAGAGATGTTAATGATTTAAGTATTATTAAAGATAATAGTGTTTATATTAAATTTTGGATGCTTGTTACTTTAATGCAAAATAACCATGATTTAATATTTGATGAAGTTGATAATGATACTTTAAATGATCTATTTAAGATGAATCCCATAAGGAAGAATTCTAGTGAATTATTATTTGATGATGGTTCAATATATGATTATGGAGCAGGAATAAAGACTAATAGTAGTTTAGATTATAGAGTACAATTTAAGTTAATTAGAAACTCTATTGCCCATAATGATTATGAAATATCAGATGATGGTTTAATTCATATTAAAAATGATAAATATAATTTTGAGGTTATTTTTGATTATAAATGGTTTGAAAGTGCAATAGTGTGTTCTTTGTCAAATAGGAATTATCAATTTAAATCAGGATTATATGATTCTTTTTTAGTGTCTTTAAATACTTCAGGTGATAATGCTATAGAACATTTAAATAATACTTTAAAAGATCAAACTAATGGGATTGTTAAGGTAACACTTACAACTAATAGTTTAGAAAAAGCTTGTAAGAGTTTAAGTATTAAATATGTGGAAGATTTAAAGTTTTATACAATTTTTTTGCATATTAAAGATATTTTTCAAAGTTCTTTAGTTAAATATTTACCTCAAGGTGATGAGGAAATAGATGCTAAAAAGTTTAATTATGCAACCAATAGTGTTTTAAAAGAGTTAAATACTAAATTAGATGGATGTTTTAAATTAGAATTTATTCCTTTTACTTTAGATTTTGCTAAAGATATGGAAGATAATCTTGCATTTAGTAAAATTACAAATTATAAGGAACAAATAGATATTTTATTTAATCATTTTAAAAGATCTTATTTTGCTGAACTAGATAATACTTTATCTTTTAAGTATTTAATGGATATTTTAAATTTAATAACTAATAATCAAGAACTTAATCCTAGATATGAAATATATTTAGATGATAGTTTTAATTTCTTGATTAAATCGCTTGGAAATTTGGTATTTAATGTTTGTTTAAGTAATTTAGAAGGATATAAAACTCTTTCTAATAATATTTATAGAAAGTATAAAGCTTTTATTAATATGGATTTTGGGCATGCAAGAAATTATTATAAGGATTATTTGAAGAAGTTATTAAATGCTTTAGAAGATAGTAAAAAGAATGGTTTTCCTTTTGATAAACGTTTTGAACTTAATAAAATGAAAGATAGAGTTTTACTTTTAGAAAATAAGATAGATTCTATTAATAAGGGAGAAAATCCAGAAGTATTTTTTACTCAGCTTCGTAATATTTTTGCTCATGGTTATTCTAAGGCATCTAAAAGCGATATAACTTTATATGATAGAGATATTAAAAGGTATTATTATAAATTTAGTAAGAGTAAAAGAACTTGGGAAGAAAAAGAACTAGGTGATAGTCCAGTTATATTTAATATGAATATAAGTTTGGATAAGTTCTTAGAAATGATAAAAGATATATGTAAGGAATTACATCTTGAAGTGGAAAAGAGTAGTAAATTTAATGAATTAATGTAAAATCCATCTATTGGTAAAGAAAATAGATGGATTTTATGTTATAATGTATATTATAAAGGTGGAGTAGTTATGGAGTTTATTGAACTTAAAGATGTTTATAAAGTTTATAAAAATGGTGTTACAGCTCTTGCTAGTATTAATTTAAAGATAAAGAAGAAAGATTTTGTCTTTATTATTGGTAATACTGCTAGTGGTAAGAGTACTTTAATAAAACTTTTATATAGAGAAGAAAAACCTACTAAAGGAAGTGTTTCTGTAGGTGGTATAAATGTTGCTAAGCTTCGTAATAGTAGAATATATAAGCTTAGAAGAAAGATTGGAATTGTATTTCAAGATTATAAATTACTTCCTAAACTTACAGTATATGAAAATGTTGCTTATCCTTTAGAAAGCTATGGTTTATCGGGAGCAGAAATTAGACCTAAAGTATTAGCAGCTTTAGAACAAGTTGGTCTTTCTCATAAGACAAGAAGTTTTCCATCTGAACTTTCTGGTGGTGAACAACAAAGAGTTTGCATTGCTAGAGCAATAGCTAATAGTCCTAAACTTCTTCTTTGTGATGAACCAACTGGTAACTTAGATCCTAAAACAAGTAAAGAAATTATGGATGTAATTGAAAAGATTAATAAAGAATTAGGTACTACAGTAGTAATGGCAACTCATGATAAAGACATTGTTAATAGAATGAAGAAACGTGTAATTGTTATCAAAGATGGATTATTGGATGGAGATTATTTGAAAGGAAGTTATAAAGTAGATGAGAGTGTTTAGAATACTTGGTAGAAGCTTTACTAATGCTTTTAAAAGTTTAATTCGAAATTTTAGTTTAACTATGGCTTCTATTATATGTACCATTATTACTTTAGTTTTAGTATCAATTGGATTACTTCTATCTTATAATGTTAAAGATATAACAGAAAATATAGAAAAAGAATTAACTATTGTAATATTTATGGAAAAGGATACTAAAAAAGAAGATGTTCAAAAAACTAGAGAAGATTTAGAAAAAATAGATAATGTTGAAAACATTATTTATCGAAGTAAAGAGGATATTAAAAATGAGTTTAAAAATGATGAAAAATGGGCTAGTATAGTTAATACTTTATCTGAAACTGATAATCCATTTCAAGATTCATTTGAACTTGTTATAAAAGATGTTAGAGATATTAATGAAACAGTTACAACTATCAAAAATATGGAACATATTGAAATGGTTAAGTATGGTGAAAGTTCAGTTAATGAATTGGTTAGTATCTTTGATGGAATAAAGATAGGTACGATCGTTTTAGTAGGAGGACTTGTTCTTGTAACAGTAGTTCTTATAACTAATACTATTAAGATTACAATCTTTAGTCGAAAAAGAGAAATAGATATTATGAGATTGGTTGGTACAAGTAATACAGTTATTAGACTTCCTTATTTAATTGAAGGAGCTTTAATTGGGATACTTGGATCTATCTTGCCAATATTATTTACAATATTTGGTTATACTATGTTATATGAGAAATTTACTGGTTTAACAGTATCAAATATAATTGGGGTAATTAAACTAGCAAGTCCAGATGGAATAGTTTATAATGCTTCATTATTCTTACTACTTCTTGGAACAGTAGTTGGGATGTTTGCATCTGGTTTAGCAGTTAGAAAGCATTTAACCGTATGAGAAAGATTAAGTTTTTATTAATAATAATGATTCCTGTAATGCTTTTAAGTTTTTTAAATGTTAATGCTTCAACAAAAGCAAGAACATTGGGAGAATTAAAAAAGGAATTACAAGCTTTAAAGGATAAACAAAGTTCTTATGAATATAAGAAGAAAAAAACAAGAAATCAAATTGAATCAGCAGGAAATGAAATAAGTTATTCAAGAACGGAAATAACTAAAGGACAAAATCAAATTGAAGAAGCTAAAAAGGAAATAGAACGATTAGATAAAGAAATAGTTATTTCGAAAGATAAAATGAAGACTTTAATGAATTCTTATCAAAAGAATCAAGGAGATAATATTTACTTAGAGTATTTATTTGAATCTAAAAGTTATGGAGAATTTATTTATAGATATACAATTATTAAACAACTTGCAGATTTTACTGAAGAACAAATAGATAAGATGAATGATGATATTCAAACTAATTTAGATTTACAAGAAGATTTAAGAAAAAAAGAAGTTGAACTTAATAATAGAATTTCTTCTTTAGAAAAGAGTATTGATTCACTTGGAGATCAATTAGAAGAATTAATTGATGAAGCAATGGATATTAAAGATGAAATAGCATCTACCCAAGAACTTGTTAATTATTATAAGAACTTAGGTTGTAGAGATGATGAAGATTTAGATGAATGTGTTAAGGTTAAAGGAGATACTAAACTTCTAAAACCACTTCCTTATGGGACAATTACTAGTCTTTTTGGCTATCGTTATCATCCAATTACTGGAAAATATAAATTCCATACGGGAACAGATATTGGTGGAAATAAACAAGGTACACCAGTGTATTCAAGTGCTAATGGTATGGTAGGTAAAATAATTAGAAAAGCTAGTTGTGGTGGAAACCAAGTATATATTTATCATACAATTGGTGGTAAACAATATACAACTGGATATATGCATTTATTAGATATTAAAGTATCGGTTGGTGATCAGGTAACTAATCAAACAGTTATAGGGACTGTTGGAGGAGGGTCTAAAACTCCTTGGGATAGTTGTTCAACTGGCGCACACTTACATTATATGATAGCCGATGGATGGTATGGAAAGAATTATACATCTTATTCAACATTTGTATCAAAACTAAAAAATGCCAAGGATGTGTTAAAACTTCCTAGTAAAGGTACATATTGGTATTCAAGATATTAAAAAAATATGATATAATCACTCTAGAAGGTAGAGTGATTTTTCTATGGTAGAAAATTCAAGAAGAACAGTTGCTGTAATTGGCTTATTTGCCCTTTTAATAGTGATGGCATTTGGAGTCACTTATGCAGCTTTCAGTGCTAGGGTAACGGGCCTTGAAAATGCATCAGTAATAAGCTTAGATGGTGGAGAAATGTGGATAGACATCGATGGTGGGCCAGATATAGTAGCTAATAATCTAATACCAGATAATGATAATCCGTGGGTAACTAAAACTATAACTTTAACTGGTAAAAATAATACGGAAGTTTTATCAATGTCATATAAAATTAGTATAGTAGTAGATAATAATACCTTTGTAACAACACCAATGGTATATACACTAGAAGCAATTAATAATTCAAATAATGGACTTACAATACCAAGTGTAGAAAATAAAACACCATTATCAGAGACAGTAAATCTTGGTACAGGATATTTTACAACAGGGGATAATTTAGTTCATACATATATCTTAAAAATATATTTCCCAGATACAGGAGTAGATCAAAGTGTAGATATGAGAGCATTATATGCAGCTCATATAAGTGTTGAAGATAATGGTAAAGCAAGAAAATTTATTGCTATTCAAAATATTGAAGATTTATTAGAACTTTCAAAAAGTATGAATAATGATGGAAATGATTTTGAAGAATATGATTTTATGCTAATGAGAGATTTAGATTTTCAAACTGCTAATAGTTATGAAGATTCAACAAGAACTGATTATGGTGATATAAATGGTAATGGTTCAGTAGAAGCTTTAATTACGGAATTAACCACTGGCCAAGGTTTCGAATCAATTGGGGTTAATGCTGTATTTAAAGGTAGTTTTAATGGGCTAGGTCATACTCTTAGTAATCTATATATAAATACTGATGAATCTTCGTGTGTAGCATTATTTTGCTCTAGTGAAGGCTCAATTTTTAATAATCTAACTTTAACTGGTAATGTAACTTCAAATTTATCTAAAAGTAATTCGGCAGGTTTAATTGGAGAAGTAAGGGGTGATGTTTTAATTGAAAATGTCATTGTTGATGTTACTGTTATAAATGATAATTCTGAGTGGAGTGAGGGTGGTTTTGTAGGCTCTGCTAATGGCGGTAAATTGACTATTAATAATTGTAATAATAATGGTAATATCGGTAATGGTGGTAGCCTTGGAGGTTTTGTGGGATCAATTAATGGTGGCACAGTAGAAATAAATAATAGTGAGAATAATGGTAATATTACAGGAGGAAGTTCTGCAGGATTCATAGGAGCTGGTTGGAATGATGATGCATATATAGTAATTAATAATTGTAAAAATAATGGTAATGTTTCAGGCAATCGAGCTGCTGGTGTGGTAGCAGCTGGTAATGGGATTAAAGGTATAACTATTAATAAGTTTGTTAACAATGGGGATATTACAGGTTCAGGTGATGCTAGTGGTGGTGTGTTAGGTATCTTTGGATGCAACGTCGATATGGAAGATGTAACAAATAATGGAGATGTATCTGCGACTGCTCAATCGGCTGGTGGTATATATGGTAATAGCACAGGTGGTATTGTTACTATTAAAAATGCTAAAAATACCGGCACCATAACTTCTACGCTGCATTCTGCTGGAATACTTGGTTGGAATACTTCAGCTTCGATTGCGATAATTGATGATGCTTATAATACAGGTGCTGTTACAGGGCATGATTATGCTGGAGGTATAATTGGATGTTCTTCTAATAATACTGGTAAATCTATAGTATTAAATAGTTATAATATGGGTACCCAATCTGCACAAACGCAATGTGCTGGTGGTATAGTTGGTGGTGGAGCACAAAATGACAATGTTATAATTGTATTAAATTCTTATAATACGGGAACAATAAGTGCCTCAACAAGTAGTAGATATGCAAGTGGAATAGTAGGCAGAATTCAAGGTATAAATACAGCAGTAATAAATAATGTTCACAATTATGGTAGTATAACTGGATCAGGTGGAAAATATGGAATAGCTTATTTTGCTACTAATCCATCTTATACTTTGACTAATTCATATTATTTATCTGGGCCTACTGGTTCTAATAAATCAGGAACAACAGCAAAAACAGCTGCATTATTTGCTGGTGATCCTTTAACTAATACGTCGGTAACATATTTATTGAATAATAGTAGAGGTGGTATTAATTTAAGTAGTATTGACCCTTTACTAGCAGATTATACATTGAAAACATGGAAATTAGATTCAGTTAATGGTTATCCTGTTTTTGAAGATTAAAGAAAGTAGAAATACTTTCTTTTTTTAGAGATTTTTTTATATTAATATGATAAAATTAAATTGGTGGTAACATGAAGAATTTGAGTGTTATATTTATGGGTACTCCATTATTTAGCGTACCTATATTAGAAGCGTTAATTAATAATACTAATGTAATTGGGGTAGTAACAGCACCGGATGCTTATGTTGGTCGTAAAAAGATTCTTACTCCATGTCCAGTTAAACAATTAGCACTAGATAATGGTATTAAAGTAATAAGCCCTCGAAGACTTAGGGAAGAATATGATGAAATATTAGAACTTAAGCCAGATATTATAATAACTTGTGCTTATGGTCAAATAGTACCTAAAGAAGTGTTAGATGCTCCAAGACTTGGATGTATAAATATTCACGCTTCTTTACTTCCTAAATATAGAGGTGCTAGTCCTATTCAAAGTGCTATTATGAATGGGGAAAAAGAAACAGGGATTACTTTAATGTATATGGCAGAAGGTTTAGATACTGGAGATATTATTAAAGAAGAAAAAGTTTTAATTGAAGATAATGATAATTTAGAAACTTTATCTAATAAATTAAGTTTATTAGGTAGTGAGATGATTATAAAAGAACTTCCTAGTATTGTAAATGGAACTAATGATAGAATAGTTCAAGATGATTCTTTAGCTAGTTATGTTGGTCTTATTAAAAGAGAAGATGAACATTTAAGTTTTGATGATACATCAGTTAATATTTATAATAAAATAAGAGCTTTTAGTCCTAGCCCTTATGTTAATTTTATATTAGATGATAATGAATATAAATTAGTAGAGGGAAGCCCAATTGAGATAGATATTAAGGATAAAGATGCTATTCCTGGGACAATTATTTGGGAATCTAGAAATTCATTTATAGTTAAAACTAAAGATGAAGGATTAATGGTGTTAAAGATTAAGCCAGTAGGTAAAAATGTTATGAATGTCGGAGATTTTAAAAATGGATATCATGATTCTTTAGTAGGTAAGGTGCTTAAATGAAAAAAGATAATAAAAGAATACCTTTTAAAGTATTATGGAAAAATCCATTTTATAATGCTGTTATCAAAATGGGACTTTGGATAGTGTTTTTTATACTAATCTATTTAGGTGTCTTTATATCTAATAGTATGGGTAATAATTATAATAATAATTCAAGTAATGAAAAAAAGGATATTATAGTTTCTTATCAACAAATGAAAAAGGATTTAGTTAGTAATAATCTAAATATTAAATATAAAGTAGGTGATTATTATATTAGTGGAGAAATAAATGATGGAGTATTAATTGCTACTTTAGAAGATGAAAGTGATTCTTTAATTAAATTTAAATATGATGGGGAAAATATTTATCAAATAAAAAAAGAAGAAGAATCTTTGAAAAATGATTTATTTACAGATATAAATATTAAGTATTTTTTACCTAGTAAGATTATAGAAATATTAGATGATCCTAAAAATATTAGTATTAAAGGTAGTGATGGACTTTCTTATAGTTATAATATAGATAATGTTGCTTATACAGCATATTTAAATAATAAAAATATAGAAAAAATAATAATACTTGATAATGAAATTACATATGAATTAGATTATGAGGTAGGAAATGAAAACAAATAAGAAATTTTTAATATATTTATTAGTAGCTGGGGTGCTTTCTCTTAGTGTCTTTGCTTATAGACCAATTAGGCCAATAGCTGATTCTGGATGGGATTCTTCTTATGATTCTAGCAGCAGTTGGGATTCCAGTAGTAGTTGGGATTCCAGTAGTAGCTGGGATTCAGGAAGCAGTTGGTCATCATCAAGTAGCAGTTCATCTAGAGGTGATGGTAATCCATTTGTTGGTTTAATAATATTTTTAATTATTATTATCATAATAATTGCTATAACTAGAAATAGTAAATCATCAGGAAGTAGTAATTTTAGTAGTTATGTAGATATTTCAGATGAAATATTAGCTAAGTATGGTATTGATAAAGAAGCATTTAAGAAAATGGTATATGAAAAATATGTTAAGATTCAAAATGATTGGACTAACTTTAATTATGACGGATTACAACAAAATTTAACTGATGAACTTTATAATACATATTTAATGCAATTAGATGCTTTAAAACTTAAAAAGCAAAAAAATATGATGAGTGATTTTGATCTTATCAATTGTAAGATTTATGGTGTTACTGAAGAAAATGGTATGTTAAATGTTAAAACATATTTAAGAGTAACAATGTATGATTATGTAGTAGATGATAAGGGTACAGTTTTAAGAGGAACAGATAAGAGAAAAATTGATATTGAATATACGATTACTTTTGTAAAATCTTTAAAGAGTGGGAAAGATACTTATTGTCCAAACTGTGGTGCTAAGATGGAAATGAATGCTTCAGGTAAATGTCCTTATTGTGGTAGTACAGTTGTAATTGATGCTAAAGATTTTGTTATGAGTAAGAAAACTTGTGTTGGGCAAAGGATGAGATAAGATGGATGAATTATTAAAGATAGATCCTACATTTAATGAAGGAATGTTTATTACTAAAGTTAATAATATATTTGTAATGCTTCTTTCAGCATTTATGATGGATAATTTAAATAGGGTTAGACATTTTATAAGTGATGAAGTAAATGAAAAGTATGAAAAAGAATTAAAGAAATTAAATAAACAAAATCTTAGACAAATGTATGATGAATTAAATGTTAAAACTACTACTATAAAAGATGTAGAAATAAAAGATGATTGTGTTATAATTAAAGTGGATATTGTTTCCAGAGCGATTGAGTATCTGATTAAGAAAGATACTGGTGATTATGTTACTGGTATTAAAGATCATCGGATAGAGAAAACTAATCATTTAGAGTTTACGAAAAAAATTGGGGCCAAAGGGTATGGAATGGATAAGAAATGTCCTGGGTGTGGCGCTAATATTGATGTAAATAAAAATGGTAAATGTGAATATTGTGGAACAATATTTAATGCAGAAAATTATGATTGGATTTTAACTTCAATAGAAGTTTAAAATATAAAAGGAAAGAGGTAAGTTTATGGGATTAATTAAAGCAGCTGTAAGTGCTGCAGCAAGTACTCTTCATGATCAATGGAAAGAATTCATTAGATGTGAGAGTTTAGACAATGATACTCTAATGGTAAGAAAAAGTACACCAAATGGAGTAATTAGTAAAGGTAGTGCGATTGAAGTACAACCTGGGCAAGTAGCAGTTATTTTTCAAAATGGACAAATTTTAGATGCTACGGCTGAAGAAGGTATTTATACTTTTGATGAAAGTGTATCTCCATCATTTTTTGCTGGTGATTTTGGAGATGTATTTAAAGAAATGTGGACTCGTTTCACATATAATGGAGCAGTTAATAAAGATCAAGCAGTATTCTTTATTAATGTTAAAGAAATAATTGATAATAAGTTTGGAACTCCAGCTCCTGTTCCATTCCAAGATTGGTCTCATCCAATTCCAAATCAAATGACAGGGGAAACAACTCCTTTAAGAGTATCTGTTAAATGTTTTGGTAAATATACATTTAAAATTGAAGATCCTGCTGTATTTATGAGAGAAATAGCTGGAACTGCTGATGTATATACTAAAGAAGATATTTGTGAACAAATGAGAAGTGAAGTTCAAAGCACATTCCAAAATGTGTTAAATGAACTTGGAAATAGTGAACATAAAGCTCCTGTTTTAGAACTTCCTAGTCAAACTGATGAAATCAAAGAAATGATGGACGAAAAAGTATTTGACCAAAAGATTCGTGATAGAGGAATGAAGATTGAAGGATTTATTATTGAATCTGTTACTTTAGATGAAGAGTCTAATAAGAAAATTGATAATTACGAACTATCTTCTAATGCTCACATGCAACAAGGTACACTTACTGGTGCTTATGCCGAAGCTGTTAAAGATGCAGCCAAAAATGCTAATGGAGCAGCTACTGGTATGATGGGTGTTGGTATGATGAACATGGCTTCTGGTAATGCATTCGGAATGGCTGCAGCAAATGCAAGTCAAAATGCTCAAGCAAGTAATGCAGCACCAGCTGGAAAGTTCTGCCCTAATTGTGGAACACCTGCAACTGGTAATTTCTGTGCTAATTGTGGAACTAAATTAAATTAAGTCTTAATTATTAAGACTTTTTTTATTGGTTGCACCAAATAGATTAAAATGTTAAAATATATGTAGATATTACTTGGAAGGATGATAATATGTTTAGAGATTTAAAAGAAAATAAATATTTTCATATAGGACTTACTGCTTTTTTGGTAATTGTTGCTAGTATCTTAGTAGGATTCTTATTATTTAAGATTGGGGATATTTGGAAGCTTATAGTAGGACTTTTTAAATTATTAAATCCTTTTATAATAGGTTTTGTCTTTGCATATTTATTAAATCCAATTGTTAAGTTTTTTGATAAGAATGTAGTTTCTAAATGGGTTAAGAGTAAAGATAAAAAAACTATTAATTATTTAAGCATTTTAATTACATGTGTATTATTTATTTTTATTGTAGTTTTACTATTTAGTATTATTATTCCAGAACTTTTAAAGAGTGTAGAGAAACTTGCTGTAAATGCTCCAAGATATATCGAAGAAATAAAGAATTATTTATTAACTAAGTTAGGTGATGGAGAATTAAGAGAAGTTATTCTATATAATTATGAAGCTATAAATAATTATATTAATAATGTTGTTAATGTATCTTTAATTCCTAAGATAGATGGATGGCTAGTGTCTCTTTCTACTGGTTTAATAGGTGTAATTAAAACATTATTTAATATTCTACTTGGATTTGTTATTGCAATATATTTCTTAGCTGATAAAGATAATTTTATTGGAGGATTTAAAAAGATTATATATACTATATTCCCAATAAAGGTATCTAATAGAATTATGGAAAATGCAAGACATACTGATGATATTTTTGGTAATTTTATAGTTGGTAGATTATTAGATGGTTTAGTTATCGGATGTATTACTTTTGCATTCTTATCTATATTTGGGTACCCTTATGCTTTATTAATAGCAGTATTGGTTGGTATTACTAATACAATTCCTTATTTTGGACCTTGGTTTGGTGGTATTCCGGCTGTATTATTAGTATTAATGGATGATCCTACTAAAGCTTTAATATTTGGTATCTTTATTGTAGTATTACAACAAATTGATGGTAATGTTATTGGGCCAAAATTATGTGGTTCTAGAATTGGTTTAAAATCATTCTGGGTACTTGCTTCAATCTTATTCTTTGGTGGATTATTTGGCGTAGTTGGTATGCTTATTGGAGTTCCTTTATTTGCACTTATTTATGGTCATTTAGATCATCAAATAACTTTATCATTAAAAAGAAGAGAACTTCCTACTAAGAATTCAGATTATTTAAATTTAGATAGAATAAATTGTAAAACTAAAAAGACTGTTGAACTTGAAAAATAGTCTTAACTAATTATAATTTATATGTTAAAATCACTATAGAAGGTAGTGATTTTTTTATGGATAAGAAATCTAGAAATACTATGTTAGTATCAGTTATAGCACTAGTATTACTCTTACTATTGAAGGCTTAGATACAACTAATGTAACTGATATGTCAGCTATGTTTATTGGTAGTAAAGTTAAGAGTTTAGATTTAAGTTCATTTGATACTTCAAAAGTTATTAGTATGGTTAATATGTTTAATTATTGTAGTAATCTAACAACAATTTATGTTTCAGATAAATTTGTATTAACATCTTTAGAAGCATAGGCTGCCGGAAGTTCAACTGTTGCTCCAACAGGTAGCTATCATGTGTTTTATAATGATACTAAACTAGTGGGTGGAGCAGGTACCACATATGATTCACATCACGTAAACCGTGAATATGCCCATATAGATGGTGGAACAAGTAATCCAGGTTATTTTACATTAAAAAACTGATATTATTGTCAGTTTTTTTAGTATTATGATATAATTATGATGAGGTATTATGAAAAATATATTTGATTATACATTTGATGAATTAAATGAATTAATACTTGAACTAGGAGAGAAATCTTTTAGGACTAAGCAAATCTGGGAGTGGCTTTATATACATAAGGTTACTTCTTTTAGTGATATGACAAATTTAAGTAAGGATTTAATTAGTAAATTAAATGATAAAGTAAGTTTTGATTATATTAAACTTAAAACTAAACAGGAAAGTGATTTAACTAATAAATATTTATTTGAACTTATAGATGGTAACTTTATAGAAACAGTTTTAATGAGACATGATTATGGACTTAGCATATGTGTATCTTCTGAAGTTGGATGCAATATGGGATGTAAGTTCTGTGAAAGTGGAAGGCTTAAAAAAGTTAGAAATTTAGATGCTTATGAAATAGTTGAACAAATAATGTTGATTGAAAAAGATCTTGGGGAGAGAATAGATAGTGTTGTAGTTATGGGAATAGGGGAACCTTTTGATAATTATGATGCGATTATAAGATTTATAAAGATTATTAATAATCCATTTGGTTTAGCGATAGGTGCTAGACATATAACTGTTAGTACTTGTGGGTTAATACCTAAGATTAGAGAATTTATGATGCTTCCTTTGCAAGTTAATTTGGCAATTAGTTTACATGCACCAAATGATGAATTAAGAAGTAAGATAATGCCTATTAATAAGGTTTATCCACTTAAAGATTTAATTGAAGTTTTAAAGGAATATATTGCAAAAACTAATAGACGAATTACTATAGAATATGTTATGCTTAAAGAAGTAAATGATAGTTTAGAGTGTGCTGAAGAATTATCTAATTTACTAAGAGGAATGAATGCTTATGTTAATTTAATTCCTTATAATGAAACAAGTCATATAGAGTTTAAGAAATCATCAAAAGATCAAATTAGATCATTTTATGATTATTTAAAGAAAAAAGGGATTAATGTTACAATAAGAAAAGAATTTGGTTCTTTAATTGATGCAGCTTGTGGTCAATTAAGAGCTAGAGAAGGTGATTAATATGAAGTCATTCTATTTAACTGATACAGGAAGAGTAAGAAGTCATAATGAAGATTCAGTTACAATTGTAAAAAATGCTACTGGTGAGCATTTAATGATTGTTGCTGATGGGATGGGTGGACATCGTGCAGGTGAGGTAGCCTCTTCAATGGTAGTAACTCAAATTGGAACTCGTTTTGCAGAAACTCAAACTTTAGGCAGTAAGATAGATGCTGTTAATTGGCTTAAAGAAAATATTGATGAAGTTAATGATAATATTTTAAAGTATGGTGAAGAAAATCCTGATAGTCAAGGATTAGGAACAACTGTAGTTATGGCTTTACTTACTAAAGAATTTTTAATGTTTGTTAATATTGGAGATTCTTCAGGTTATGTTTTAAAAGATAAAAAGTTACATAAGATTACAAAAGAACATACTTTAGTTAACTTTTTAGTTGATACGGGTGAGTTAACAGCTGAAGAGGCAGTTAATCATCCAAAGAAAAATGTTTTAATGAAAGCTCTAGGAGCTGGAGAAAAGGTAGATGCAGATATATTTGATGTAGATCCAAATATAGATGCTATTATGTTATGTTCTGATGGACTAACTAATATGCTTACTAAAGATCAAATCGAAGCTGTATTAGTAGAAGATGATATTAATTCAGAAGAAAAACTTATTAAACTTATTAAGAAATGCAATTCAAGAGGGGGAACGGACAACATTTCAATTGCTTATTTAGTAAAGGAAAATGGTGATAGTAGTGATAACTAAGGGTCAAAAGATAAATGATCGTTATCAAATTATAAAAACGATTGGTGAAGGTGGTATGGCTAATGTTTATTTAGCCTATGATACTATTTTAGAAAGAAATGTAGCAGTTAAAGTCTTAAGAGGAGATTTAGCTACTGATGAAAAGTTTGTTAGAAGATTCCAAAGAGAAGCACTTAGTGCTAGTTCATTATCACATCCCAATATTGTGGAAGTTTATGATGTAGGAGAAGATAATGGAATTTACTATATTGTAATGGAATATATTGATGGTAAACATCTTAAACAATTACTTAAGAAACGTGGAAAATTATCTTTAAATGAAGTTGTTGATATTATGTTACAACTTACGGATGGAATGGCTTGTGCTCACGATTCTTATATAATTCATAGAGATATTAAACCACAAAATATTATGATACTTGATAATGGTATTGTTAAAATAACTGATTTTGGTATTGCAATGGCACTTAATAGTACTCAGCTTACACAAACTAATAGTGTAATGGGTAGTGTTCATAATTTACCACCAGAGCAAGCTTCTGGTAAAGGATCAACAATACAAAGTGATATTTATTCAATGGGTATTTTAATGTATGAGTTATTATCAGGGACTTTACCATATAGAGGAGATAATGCAGTAGAAATAGCGCTTAAGCATTTAAAAGAACCTCTACCAAGTATTAGAAAAGAACTTCCTGATATTCCTCAAGCGGTAGAAAATGTCATATTAAAATCAGCAGCTAAAAATCCTAAGAATAGATATCCTGATGCTAGAGCAATGCATGAAGATTTAGCAACTTGTTTAGATGAATCTAGAGCAAATGAAGCTAAATATGTTTATAAATATCCTGAGTTTGATCAAACTGATACTTTAAAGAAAGAAAAACAAATTGAAAAGACAATGGAATTTGTAAAGCCAGAGGATACTAATCCAATTGAGGTAAAGAAGATTTCGGATGATACTATGGAAAAGAAAAAAGAAAATAAAATATTATTAATTTTAGGATTTATATTTGCTGCTTTAGCAATTGTAACTACTTGTATAGTATTATTACTTCCTAAACTTACTTCTACTGATGATGTAACTGTTCCTAATGTTTCAGGTAAGACATTAAATGAAGCTATTGAGATACTTAATGAAAATGGTTTAAAGGTATCGGCAGAAAGAAGAACGGCTCAATCTGATACAGTTAAAGAGGGAGATGTTGTTAAAACAGATCCAGGAGCAGGTAGAACAGTTAAGAAAGGATCATCTATTGTTATTTATGAATCTAGTGGAGAAAATGCGATTACATTAGATAATTATGTTGGTCAAAATTATATTGAAGTTAAAACTATTTTAGAAAAAGTTAATAAATTATTCGTTATTATTGAATATGAAGAGGTTGAGGATACTACTAAGGTTGAAGCTGGTCAAATAATGAAAATGGAACCAGAAGCTGGAACTAAAGTTAAAGAGGGAGATACAATAACTTTATATATTCCTAATATTTCAAATTCTTATCCTGATTTTACAACAGGAGATTATAGTTTAAGTGATATTGAAGCGTTCTGTGATAAGTATGGATTAATTTTAGATACTATTTATGAACAAAATAATAGTTATGAACCAGGAACTATCTTTAGACAAAATAAAACTCCAGGTACTGAAATAATTCGTGGTATGACTTTAAAAATTTATATTGCGGAAGAAGAAGATGGAGAAGAAATAATTGATTAACATGGAAGGTAAGATAGTTAGAATTATTAGTAATTTATGTACAGTTGAAGTGGGGGATAAACTTATAAATTGTAAACCAAGGGGTAAGTTTTATCATCAAAAACTTACCCCTTTAGTTGGTGATAAAGTAATTATTGATGAAGAAAATGCGTATATATTAGATATTCTTCCTCGTAAGAATAGTTTACATAGACCAACGATAGCGAATGTTGATGGGGCAATTATTGTAACATCAGTTAAAGAACCTAATTTAAGTTTATTTCTACTTGATAAATTATTAACATTAATTATTAGTAATAATATTAAACCGATTATATGTTTTACAAAAGTAGATTTATTAAATGAAAATGAGTTAAATGAATTTAATAAAATATATGATTATTATAATAGAATTGGTATTAGTGCAGTTACTAATAGTGAACTTAAAAAGTTAGAAGAATTAACTAAAGGTATGACTTTAGTGCTTACTGGTCAAACAGGGGCAGGTAAATCTAGTTTATTAAATAGATTAAATCCTAATTTTAATTTAGATACTAATGAGATTAGTAAAGCATTAGGTAGAGGAGTTCATACGACAAGACATACAGAATTATTTAAGTATAAAACATCTTTAATAGCAGATACTCCTGGTTTTAGTTCATTGGATTTGGAAGGGTTAACTAAAGAAAATATCCGAGATTCATTTATTGAATTTGGTTTTGATTGTAAGTTTAGTGACTGCTATCATAAAAATGAACAAGGATGCAATGTTAAAGAAAGAGTAGATAGTAAAGATATTTTAGAATCAAGATATGAGAATTATTTAAAGTTGGTGATGGAATGTGAAAGTAGCCGTATCATTTATAAAAAGTAAATATTTAGAAAAAGAAACTATTGATATTATTAATCAAACTAGTGCAGATTTTTTACATGTTGATATTATGGATGGAAAATTTGTTGAAAATAAGAATTATGATTTTGATGATATTGAAATGTTTGTTAAAGATAATCATTTACCATTAGATGTTCATTTAATGGTAGAAGATCCTTTAAGTTATATAGAAGATTATATTAAATTAAAACCATATAATATTACATTTCATATTGAAGCTGTTAGAAATCCTTTAATGCTTATAGATTTACTTCATGATAATGGTATTAAGTGTGGTCTTGCTATTAATCCAGATACACCAATAAGTATGTTAATGCCTTATTTAAATAAAATTGATACAGTTTTAGTTATGACAGTTTATCCTGGAAAGGGAGGTCAATCTTATATTAAAGGGATGACTAATAAGATTGATGAACTTGCGAAGATTAAAAGTAATTTTGTTATTGAAGCTGATGGTGGCATTAATAATGAGACAGTAGAAGATGCTAAAAACTGTGATATTGTGGTATCGGGTTCATATGTATGTATGGCAGATGATTACGAAGAAAAGATTTTAAAACTAAAATAAAACATTCATGTAATTGAATGTTTTTTATTTAAGTTATATTTTTTTAATATCGGTAATGTCACTAAGTGATAATACTCTGCGATCTTTGGTTATAAGATAATTAGTAGTTCGATTAATAATAGTTGTTTTAAATGTTTCTCCTTCATTAGTAGTTATTAATACTTTTGAAGGAAGATTATCTAAGGGATTAGATTCTTCTTTAGATATGTAAACATTTTGATTATTATTGGGATTTTTAATTTTATTTTTAAATATTTCTGGTAATTTCATATATTCTCCTTTAGTATAATATATTCTTTAAAGTTTAAAATATTAATATGAAAAAATATATTATTATATTATTAATTTTAATTATGCTTTTTAGTGTTAGTAATTTATATATGATAGGGGGAGATTATTATATTAAGGAGATTATATGGTTTGTAGTTGGTTTTGGGTGTATATATTTTATATCAAAGATTAATACTAATTATATTGAGGATAAGAGTATTTATTTATATGTATTAGGAAATATATTACTTTTAGTAACGCTTTTATTTGGAAGTAGTATTAATGGGGCTAAAATATGGCTTAAAATAGGTAGTATTAGTTTACAAGTATCAGAGTTTATGAAAATATTTTTAATTCTATATTTAAGAGAATTTAGTAAAAAAAATATAAGTGATTTAAAGTATTTTTTAATTAGTTTTATAATTGTTTTGATTCCTTCTATACTAACTTTTTTAGAACCAGATACAGGAGCAGTTATAGTTTATTTTATGATTTATTTAGTGTTTTTAGTTTTAAGAAGATTAAACAAGTTTTATTATATTGTTCCTTTAGGATTAATAATTATTTTGGGTGGAGTATTTTTAGGTTTATATTATGGTAATCAAGATTTATTTATTAAGATATTTGGAACATCTTTCTTTTATAGAATGGATAGAATTACATTATTTTTTAAAGGTGAGGGTTATCAGATAGGTGAGGCTTTAAAGTCAATTAGTAATTCGGGTTTATTTGGAATTAGAGATAGAGTATATTTTCCGGAAGGTGCGACTGATTTTGCTTTTACAAGTTTAATAGCTAATATAGGGATTATAGGAGCAGGAGTATTTTTATTTGTATATAATTTGCTTTTTGTTTTAATATGTAATTTAAAAGTAGATAAAAATATATTATTACCAGTAGTAATAATTATTCTTTTTGAATATGTTGTTAATGTTTTAATGAATGTGGGATTATTTCCAATTATGGGAATAACACTTCCTTTTTTAAGTTATGGTGGTTCTTCCTTAGTTTCTATGATGATTTTAATTGGTTTTCTTTTAAAAGAAAAAAGTATCGAATGATACTTATCTATAATAGGGGTATGGATTATAGTTATATCCTCCATAGTAGTTGTAGCCATAAGTAGGTCTTGGATATGGTGGATAGGGAGAGTTAACAAAGACTGGTCTTGGTCTAGTTATACTATTTAGAGCAGCTCCACCAATTCCGCCTAAGAGAAAAGGTACTAAGAATTGTCTATCTTGGGTTGGATAATTATTATACATAAAAAACTCCTTTCATAATATTTTATGAGAGGAGTTTTGGTTTGTTAATTAGAATATAATCTATAGAAGTTAAATGATGGATGACAGAATAATCTAAATTCAGCAGTGCTGGTGCCAAGACCACCAGAGATGAATAATAGCTTATCATCTAATTCATATTTTTCATCATAATACTTTTTAGAACCTACAGGAGTATAAATTTTACCAATAAAAGGTGCTCTTACTTGACCATTATGAGAATGACCTGAAAGAATTAAATCTATTTTTTTATCGGCTAGTGAATCAATTAAATCTGGTTCGTGAGCTAGTAAGATAGTGTAATAGTTTTCTTCATTTTCGTAATTAAAAGCTGTTTCTATATCTGTATGTAGTTCTAGATAATCAGATAAACCTACTAGAATAATTGGAGTTTTATCTTGATAATAGATAAATTCATTTTTATTATCTAGGAAAGTAAAGTTTAGTTGTTCGATTACTTTATTAAATGATTTATTTACGCCATCATGATTTCCACTTACAATATATTTTCCTACAGTAGCGTTAATACTATTTAAAGCATCGGATAAATCTTTAATGTCTTGTTCAGACATATCAGTGTATTGGTCTAATAAATCACCAGTAAAGACGACTAAATCAGGTTTTAATTCATTGATAGTTGCTACTAGTTTATTAGTTTCTTTCTTTTTATAAGTTGTACCATAATGAAGATCAGTGAAGTGAACTATTTTAAAACCATTAAAGCTTTCTGGAATGTTATTATTTATTATAGGATATTCTCTTATAAATAATCCTTTAGTTCCAATAAAATGGCTATAAAGAATAGTTAAAACTCCAAGGACAAATATTATAGTTATGAACTTTTTAAAGATATTTTTCTTTTCTTTTTGTTTTGTCATGTATTTCACCTAGTTTAATTTTATCATATTTGAAAATAAATTGTTTAAAAAAATAGTTTGTTATGTTATACTTATTATGAATGATAAGGAGAATATATGAAAAAGGTATTGGTATTGTTGTTTTCATTAGTGTTTGGTGTTTTAAGTGTTAATGCTAGAACATGTACTTCTGATGAAATAAGTAAGATTAATAAGGAAGCAGAGAATATTAAAATCAATTATGAAATAATTGAAGAAAAAACAAAGTATAAAAGTGAAGGAGAAGATGAGTTTAATCCTTCTGGATTTGAAACTGAGGTAGTTAAAGATAAAATTAGAATTACAGTTTATAATATTACGAAGAATATGTTTTTACTTCAATCTAACGATATAAATAGTGATAAAAAGACAATTAATTATAGTGATACTACTAATGGTAATTATAGTTTTGATGTAGATGATTTATATAATTTAATTAATTATAAATTTGTAGTTTATTCTAATCTTGATTGTAGTTTAACGGAGATTAAATCAATTAATTTTGTTAAGCCAATGAGAAATTCATATTATGATTATCAAGTATGTCAAGAACATCAAAATGTACCTGTTTGTCAAAAGTATGTTTCTAGTGATGTTAATGTTAGTGAGTCTGCATTATATGATTATGTTACGAATTATAAGTCAGGTAATACGGCTCCTAATGTAACTTCTAAAATAACACCACGTGATAATGAGAATTTCTTTGAAGCAAATAAATTATATATTTTAATTGGTGGTGGAGTAGTTTTAATTGGGGTTGCTGCTTACTTAGTGATATCTAAAAAGAGGAGTGAATTATAATGAAGAAGTATTTATTATTTGTTCTAGCAATGTTATTATTTATTCCAACAGTTTATGCGGTACCTAATATTTGTACTAGTTCATCAACTGATGGACAAGGTTTTTGTAATACTAATAGATATGATGTTGGGGTAATAAAAGATGTCGCTAATAGTTCAGGTTATGGTATTACTGAGTGGCAATATGTTGTTAATGGACAAACAGCTTTCTGTATAGATGCTGCTAACCAATATCCTAAATATATAGATAGAGCGAGAAGTTTAGATATGTCTAGTTCAAGAGATAGAGCTCTTGCAGCTATTTATCGTATATATTTAATAGAGGTTTCTGAAGGCGGAAATCATACAACATTATTTAATTTAGCTAATGATGCAATGAGATTATATATTCATAATAGTGGTAATGGTATTTCTGGAGGATATTATGGAAATCCAACACCATATTTTATGGGATATGCTAATGATTTTTTAAGTTCTAATCCTGGTGGTAATAAGGGAATGCTTAAGAAAATGTACTGTGCAGGAGTTTATGCTGCTGGAGGGCCAAGTGCTCATTATAATAGTTGCGCTAATTATATAGATAGTCTTGGCATTGATATGAACATTATTAAATTAGATAATTTTAATATTAAATTGTTTGAAGATACTTCAGAGGCTAGAGATGTAGTTGATCGTACTAAAAAGTATTCTAAGGAATTAACATTTAAGGTTAGTGGAACAGAAAATATTGATAAAGTTTTAGCAGCTTTTCCTTCACTTAAGAATACAGCTAGTATGACTGTTCAAGGCTGTGAAGTTGATGCTGATTCAGCTGCACAAGGTTTTACTTGCAGATTAAGTGGTAATTCTGGTAATTTGTTAGAAACAAAGAAACAAAAAGTTATTATTGAAAGTGATAAATTAATCTTAAAAGATACGTCAGTTAAGATTAAAGTTAAATATAGATATAAATTTCCTTATGACATTTCATCTGTAACGATGCTTAGATGTTCAGGTACAAGTGGAGTATGTCAAGGAGATTTACCAACTCAAAGATTTGTAATTTTAGATAAAGATAAAGTTTTAAGTGCAACAGCTACGGTTACTGCAGAAGTTCCTTCTGCTTGCCAATATGAAGTTGTAGATGGTAAAGCTATATATAATTTAAATGGTAAAGAAGTTACAGAATATGAATATTTACATGCAGGATGTTGTGAAGTAAATCCTAACTATTTAAGAGATCAAGATGCTATTTTAGAATATAAGAATTATTGTATGGAAAATGATGTTGTATTCTTTGAAAATGAGTGCGGTACAAGAAGTAAGTTAGGTAAAAATGTCATTGATACTGCATCAAGTGGTTCAGTAGTAACTACTACATGTACTAATGAATCTTATGTAGATTATACTCACTCATATATTTGGCAACTTCCAATGGAAAAAGTAATGGAACGTTTAACTAGAGCTGAACATGGAGCTTATGCTGATAATTTAAGAAAAATCTATGAGAATGAAGGTATTACGAATTATCAGGATAAAACTTATGTAAGAAGTGAAGTTTCTGGTGGAGGTAAAACTTTACCTGCAATTGATGGTAAGAATAATTATTGTATGTTATTTACTAGTGAAGAGAATAATTTATATTTCCCTGGTACATCAATTGCTTCAAGTGGTAGATTCTTTATCTTCAATGAACTTAATAAAGAAGAGTGTGTTAATAGTATCAATCCAGGAGCTAATTGTTTTAGACAACCATATGTAACAGGTAATATTAAAGCAGTTATGCATACTAATGTTGAAAAATGGGAAAAGGATTATTTAGCAGCTATTGAAGCAGAGAAAGCTGCCTATACAGCATGGAAAGAAAGCAATTCTGATGGTGATAAACAATTATATGATATTGCTGTTTTAGATAGAAAAACACTTGAAAAATATAAAATAGAATGTGAACAAAGAAATGATATTGAAACATTCTGGGATTATAATTTAGCTCCAACAGTAGACTTTAAGTATAAACAAAAAGTTTATGGTGGAACAGAAAGAACTGAAACTATTACAGAAACTGTTAATATGGCTATAAGTAAGGAAGCTGTAAATTATTGGCCTAAAGTTACAACAGAAGCTTCAGTTGTTCCAGGATCTAAGACAGGTACTAAACATGTTAAGAATTATAATATAAGTTATGGTGATCATAATGAAACTACATCATTTGATACAAATAGTAATTATGGTATAACTTATACTCAAACACTATATTATAAACCTGATAGAGTTACTTATGCGACACTTCCAACAGGAAGATATGTGGTGGCAATTGATGAATATCAAACTGATAGAGTGGATATGTTAGAAGCAGGACTTAAAGTTGGTTATGTTTATAATGTTAAGTTAACTACTTATGAAGGTATTTATTCAACTGCATTTACAATTGATCATGTTGGACATTTAGATAAAGATAATCATTCTAATGTTCAAAAAACTTTAGATAAATATAAACAAGATAATGCTTTAGATAAGTTAAGTAGTGAATGTGTTTATTGTAATCAAGAAGGACAATTCTCGAGGGTTTGTGAAGCTTGTCCAGATCCAGAAAATCCTGATTTAACAGCAAGTTATGTTTATAGAACTATTTCATTATCTGATGTAACTCCAAATGATAGAGATAATACTAACTGGTCAGATGCTAAAGGTAAATCTGCAGAAGCTAGAATTCAATCACTTAGTGGAGATCAAATAGTTTCTAGTTTAGCAGCTACTGGTAAAGATATTAAAGTTAGTACTTTAGGCGAAATAAGTACAGAAGTAAAAACAGAAAACTTAGCGGTAGGAGATATTTATAATGATTCTACTAGAGAGTATTTAGAATATGAGTTTAATTTAACTACTAATGACATGCAAATGATTAAGAAGAATACTCGTAAAGCAGAATTTGATTATTCAGAAATGATTATGTGTGGTACATCAAATGTAGTAACTGGCAAATCTGCAGATGCAACATATTGCTTTACATGTAATCAAGATGGAAAAGAATGTAAGAGTACCTTTATTGATGCTTATGGTGAATCTTCAGTAACCACAGTAACAAGAGATACAAAATGGAAATACTTTATTAATAATAAGTGGGAATTTGGTAAGATGAGTACAATTGATGGATTTGAAAATGGAAGATATCCTGATCCATTAAATCAAGAAGCTTATATTAAAAAGTATTCTAACTGGCCATAGGAGGTTATTAGAACATGAAAGAGAGTTTATGGGGATATTGGTTAATAGTACTTGGACTTGGAGTATTAGTAGTAATGATGTTACTGCAAAACTATACAAC